>JAPKZR010000254.1 GCA_026393695.1 Actinomycetota bacterium | reverse complement strand
GCCCCGAGAACCCAGGCAATGGCGTCGACAACGTTGGATTTGCCCGAGCCGTTCGGACCGACCACAACCGTGACGCCCGGTTCGAGCTGCATCACGGTGGTATCGGCGAACGACTTGAAGCCTTTGAGGGTCAATGCTTTAAGGAACACGGCAAGACGGAACGCTAGTCGATACGACACCTCGAGGTCCCAGTGACATGCACCGGCACCCCAGAACACGCCCTATTTCTGGCAGCGAGGGCAAAAACATGTTGATCTACCAGCGGCGATCACCCGGCGAATCACCGCGCGCCCGCACGTGAGGCACGGCTGATCCTCGCGGTCGTACACGCGATGCGAGACCTGGAACCAGCCGCCCTGACCGCCGATATCTACGTATTGCGTGTCTTTCAGCGTCGACCCGCCTGCTGCGATGGCGGCATTGAGCGTGTCGTGGATGGCTTGATGCAAACGGGTGATCTCAACTGGCCGCAGCGAGTTGCTCAGCCGGTCATGACGCAATCGGGCAGCATGCAGCGTCTCGTCGGCATAGATGTTGCCGATGCCGGCAATCATGCTCTGATCGAGCAGCAGCGCCTTGAGCTGCCGCGACCGACCAGCAACAAGCGCTGCGAGTTGCGATCGGCTGAGGCCGTCGGTGATGGGGTCGATGCCGAGGCGACCAAGCTCGGGCATCTCGACGGCAGCATTGTCGGGGTCGTACACAACAACCTCACCAAACGTGCGCGGATCCACGAAGCGAAGTTCTTCGGCCTCGGGGCCAGCGAGATGCAGCACCACATGGGTGTGCAACGGGCGCGGAGACGACACCGGATCAATCAGCACCCTGCCGCTCATCCGCAAATGAATCATCATCGAGTCGCCGCTATCGAGCGGGCAGATGAGGTACTTGCCGCGCCGTTGCGCCGCAGTTGCGGTGACTCCGGTGAGGCCATCGATGACGGCAAGGCGCGAGGTGCGCCGCACCGTGCGCTCTCGGCCCACCTCGACGCGCTCGATGAGTCGTCCGACAAAGCGTTGCTCAAGTCCGCGCCGAACCGTCTCTACTTCGGGAAGCTCGGGCATTAGTCGTTGTCCGCAGACAGGCTGTCGCATGCCACCATCGCGGCGACCTGCTCGGCCTGTTTTTTGGAGGTTCCGGTGCCCTCGCCCCACTGCTGTCCGGAGATCATCACCGTGGCAAAGAACTGCTTGGCGTGATCGGGGCCCTCTTCGCGAATGACGTACACGGGTGCCGCGTCGAACTCGCGAACCACGATCTCTTGCAGCAAGGTCTTGTAATCGAGGCGATGCAATTGCTTCACCGCAAGCAGCAGTCGTTCGCCAAGCACGCGCTCGACAAACTCGTACGCGGCCCCGGACCCTGCATCGAGATAGATGGCACCGAGCACAGCCTCAAGCGCATCGCTGAGAATCGAGGGCTTGGCCCGCCCGCCAGCGAACGACTCGCCCTTGCCCAACAACAGGCAGCTGCCGATGTCGAGTTCTACGGCCATCGCTGCCAACGCGGTGGCGTTGACGACACTCTTGCGGAGATCGGTGAGCTTGCCCTCGGGCAGGTCGGTGAAATGCCGAAACACAATGTCGGCCACAGCCCAGCCCAACACAGCGTCGCCGAGAAACTCAAGCCGCTCGTTCGATGCTTCGTCGCCCGACACTTCGGCGCACCATGAGCGATGCGCCATTGCTCGCTTGAGCAGGCCGATGTCGGCGAAGGTATGCCCCAGCCGAACACTGAGCGCCTCGAGATCACCAGCCGTTGGGTCGGACTCAAGTCGGTCAGAGACGCCAGCCAGGGTCAGCTCTCCTGAACGCGAGCGAAGACGTAGTCGACCGCGTCGCGCACGGTCTTGAGGTCTTCGAGATCTTCGTCCTCGATGCGCAACGCAATGCCGCGCTCACCGAGTTCTTCTTCGAGTGCTTCGACCAATTCGATGAGCGCCAACGAGTCGGCCTCGAGATCGTCGCCAAACGACTGACCCTCGGTGATGGTCGAAGCTTCACGCTCGAGAATCTCGGCAAGGTTGTCACGCACGATTGCGAACACTCCCAGACGGTTCAGTGGTCCTTGAGCGGCAGTTGATTCGGCGGACACAGTGTGACTCTCCCAAGCATGCAGGCGCTCATGCGCCTCGCGGTCGTGTGCAAGCAGACTAGGCGTTGGCGGCTATCGAGTGGCGAATCTCTTCGACGATGCCCGCCGCGACCATGTCGTGAGCAACGGTAATGGCGTTCACCATTGCCTTGGCGCTGGTGGAGCCGTGCGAAATGATGCACACGCCATCGACGCCCAACAAGATGGCGCCGCCATAGGTTTCGGGGTCGAGCGAGGCATACAACGGCAGCAGCGCCGGCAGCAATGCATCAGCGTGCGGCTTGTATGACTCTTCGCTGGCAAACGCAGCGAACAACGCCTTGACCACGGTCTTGAGCGCACCTTCGAGCGTTTTGAGCACCACGTTGCCGGTGAAACCATCGGTGACAACCACGTCGACGGTGTCGGTCATGATGTCGCGACCCTCAACGTTGCCGATGAAGTTGATGCCACGCGCAACGGACAACAGTTCGAACGCTTCTTTGCGCAACGTGTCGCCCTTGCCGGGCTCCTCGCCGATGGACAACAACCCAACCTTGGGGTTCTCGATACCGAATCGATGGTGGCTAAAGACCGAACCCATCTGAGCGAACTGCACGAGCCAATCGGCTTGCACCTCAGAGTTGGCGCCGGCGTCGAGCAACAGCGTGGGCAACGACCCGGGCACGGGAATTGGTGTGGCGATCGCTGGGCGGTTGACGCCTTTGATGCGACCCATACGCAACAACGCCGATGCCATCGTGGCTCCGGTGTTGCCAGCAGAGACCATTGCGCTGGCCCGGCCATCACGGACGGCCTCGGCGGCGCGGACAAGGGTGGAATCTTTTTTGCGACGGACACCCTGAGCTGGGTCGTCGTGCATCTCGATCACTTCGGAGGCAACGATCAGCGGCAGATCACCGATGTCTGCAAGATCGGCAGGGCCGACGAGAACAACGTTGAATCCAAGCTCGGCAGCCTGACGGGCACCCGCAACAATTTCGCTGGGAGCCTTGTCGCCGCCCATGGCGTCGACAGCGATGGGAAGCATTGAAACCGTGGTCAGCTGACGTCGATGACGACGCGGTTCTTGTACCAACCGCAGGTGTGGCACACCGTGTGTGGCAACTTGGCCGCGGCACAGCGCGGACAGGTGCTACGTGACGGAGCCTTGAGACGCCACGAACCAGCACGGTGGCTGTGGGTCTTCATCTTCGACTTTTTCTTCTTCGGAACGGCCATCGCAGGTCTCCACTCACTTCAATCAGCCCTGCGATGCTAGCGGCTCAGAATCAGTTTCCGTCAAGCTGCGCTTTGAGTTGATCAAGTACTGCCCATTGGGACTCCACCGGGGCTGGCACGCAACTGCACTGCTTGTGGTTGAAATCGATACCGCAGATGGGGCACATCCCAGCGCAATCAGGCTGACACAGTGGCGCCAATGGGGCATCGAGCAGGGCGAATTCGCGGACCATCGGCAAGAGGTCGAGCTGATTGTCGACGATCTCAAAGGCCTCAGTATTGGTGACCTGAGTCTGATACAGCTCGTCGACTTCGCTGATCGCTACCTCGGCGAGGTCACGCAGGCAACGCCGGCATTGCCCGTGCCATGGCACCGAAATAGTGCCTACCACCACGATGCCATCGGTGAGGCTTTCGAGCCGTAACTCCACGTCGATGACCTCGTCGGCGGTGAACCGAGAGTCGGAAAGCCCGAGATCGACGGCTCCGATGGGTATCGAAATGACCCGCTCGGTGCCCGGGCGGCGCAACAATTCGGCCGCGTTCACTAACAAGGGACGCGCCATGATCAGCGGTCCTGATCGAAGAACCCCTTAGTGGGATCCTCGTCGTCTTCGTCAGCTGGCTGTTCTTTGTGGGCGCCAATCGAGAGCCGTGAACGGCCCGAGTGAACGGTCTTCGACAACTTGTCGAGCAAGATCTCGAAGCTGCCAAGGCGCTGATCGAGGAAGTCTTCGGTTTCGTGACGCAAACGGCGCGAATCGGTTTCGGCGGCCTCGATGATCTGGCGGGCACGTTGCTCGGCAGCGCGCACCACCTCGGTGCGCTGCACCATGCGCTCGGCCTGCACGCGCGCTGCTTCGAGCATCTCGTCGGCTTCACGACGGGTCTTGGCGACGAACTCTTGACGCTCCTTGAGCATCCAGCGCGCCTGACGCAGCTCGTCGGGCAGCCGCTCGAGCGCGCTTTCGAGCATGTCAACAACTTCGGCACGGTCGATGCGGGGTGACGATGACAGCGGCATCGTTGGGGCGCTGTGGATGACATCGGCGGCGCGACGCACCAAGGACTCGGCATCACCGACCACGCCGAGGCGCGCGTAGCTGTCGGTCTCGTTGTCGGTGTCCTCAAGCAGGTCGTCGTCTTGGTCGTCGTAGTTCATGATGGGGACCCTGTCGAATGTGTCGGATGTGTCGCGGATGGAAAGATACGGGCAAGTTCTGAGGCAACCGGGGCCGGCACTAGGTGCGAAACATCGCCACCGTGCTGGGCGATCTCACGCACGAAGCGACTGCTCAGGAACACCTGATCAGGCCGGCACGGCACAAAGACCGTGCGTACGCCCGATACCGAATGGTTGGTATGAGCCATTTGCTGCTCGATTTCGAAATCGCCAGCGTTACGAAGGCCCTTGAGAATGAAGTCGGCGTTGAACTGGTCGGCGGCGTGAATAGCGAGGCCATCGAACGCCTCGACACTCACGGTGGGTAGGTGGGCCAAGCTGTCCCGAATCATTGCGACTCGCTCGTCGATGGTAAAGATGCCCGACGGTTTCGAGGGGTTGTACATCGCCACAACGGTGACCCGACCGAAGAGCTCGACACCCTGCTCGACAACATCGACATGGCCAAGATGCAGCGGATCGAAGCTGCCCGGGTACAACACGCTGGTCACGGATGAATTCATTGCTGCCTACGGTAACCGTTCGAGAGTAGTGATGACGGTGCGTCCGTATCTCTTCGCGCGCAACGTGACCCAGCCGGCTTCCGGTTCGATCTCATGATCGGACTCGGCAACGACGAGCCCAGCTCGCAAAAACTGCAGCAGGCCGGCCCAATTGCTGAAGTTGTACGGCGGGTCGACGAAAGCGATGTCGACCCCGGTGATGCCGGGCGCATACGCCATGACATCGGTGGCGGCCACGTGCGAACGCGACTCAAGGCCGAGATCTTTGAGGTTGGCCTTCAGGGCCAGCAACGCTGATCGGTCGCGCTCAACGAACGTGCACGACTCGGCGCCACGCGACAGCGCTTCAATACCCAAAGCGCCGCAACCGGCATAGAGATCGGCAACACTTGCACCTTCGAGAACACCCATGCTGCCGAGCGAGTTGAACACCGCCTGGCGCACCTTGTCGGTGGTGGGTCGGGTGGAGAGTCCCTGAGGAGTCACCAATTTGCGTCCGCCCAATTCACCCGAAATCACTCGCATTCCCGCAAGACTACGGGCGATG
>JAPKZR010000271.1 GCA_026393695.1 Actinomycetota bacterium | reverse complement strand
ACCTTGCCGTCGCGCGAACCGCCGATGGTGACGTACTGCAGCTGGGCGCGGCCATGGCCGAGGGCGACCATGCTCTCGCTGCGGGTCTCGCGCCAGCACAGCGGACGGCCAACAAGCTTCGAGAGCCGGCCGAGCAGAAGTTCTTCGGGATAGGCGCCGATCTTGGCGCCGAAGCCGCCGCCCACGTCGGGTGTGAGCACGCGAACATCGGCATCGGCGACACCGTTGGCCGTGACCAGTTGGCCCTTCACGCCTTGAGCGTGCTGGGTGCTGATCCACTGGTAGAGCCGGCCATCGACCCATGCCACGGACGAGCCGCGAACTTCCATGGGGCAAGGCGCCACGCGCTGGTTGACGAAGCGACCCTTGACCAAGACTTCGCAGCCTTCGAAGTAGGCGTCGCCGGTGTTGTCTGGCATGCCGAGCATGGTGGTGTCGAACACCACGTTGCTGCCTGCGCTTGGGTAGATGTGCGTGGCTGATGCCATAGCAGCTTCGACATCGACGAGCGCCTCGAGAGGGTCGATGTCGATGATGACGGCGTTGGCGGCGTCTTCGCCCTGAGCGCGGTCTTCGGTGATGACCACGGCAACAGGCTCGCCGACGTAGCGCACCTTGTCGCTGGCCAGCAGCGTGCGTGCCACGGTTGGGTTGAACGGCGCGCCAACGGGCTCAAGCCCGAGGCTGGCAGCCGTATAGACGGCGATGACGCCCGGCATGGCCTCGGCTTCGCTGGTGTCGATAGCCACGATTGTGCCGTGGGCAAACTGGCTACGCACGTAGGTGACATGTGCGGCGCCCGCGAGCAACGGCTCGTCGTGAAGGTCGTCGACGTATGTGCCGCCGACAGTCAAAAATTTCGGGTCTTCTTTACGAAGAACACGATTGCCGAGAATGCTGCCGCCCATGCGGGACCCCCTGAGAACACAGATGTCGAAACCCCGACAATAGTCACCAGCGCGGCCTATACCGCAGTCCACGTCGAATGTTGTGGGCCAACTGTTGCTACGGCGTGACGACTGCGGCCGCAGCATCGGATTCGGCTTGGCGAATCGCAATGATTTGGGTCACGAGGTCGTATGGCCAACCGGCGGGCAACACGGTAGGGGCAGCGCCAGCGGGCATCACGGTGATGCGCTGTTCGCCTTTCTCGACGAAGTCGATAACTTCGCGAGCCGCCTGCTTGATGCCGTCGTCGGTCTGCAAGCGATCGACTTCTGTCTGCAGCTGATCGTTGGCCTGATTGAGCGTGGCGAGCTGGCCGGTTCCGTTCGACAATTGCTGGCGTTGGTGGAGCCATGAGCTGATCGGCAACACAAACAATGCGGCACCAATAGCAAGCACGATGAGCGACGTGAACACGGCGAGTAACAGTCGTCCGCTGCGCTGGGGGATGATTTCGACAGCTGACGTAGCACTGGTGATGTCGGTGACTCGGTGAGTCTTATGGGTCTCGATCGGCACCGTGGTTTTTTGGAGACGTGGTCGCTCGACCTTGGCGTGCAAACGCGGGCGCGGAATGGTGCTCGTGCGATGGGCGTTGCTCACGGCCGCTAGTTTCGCAGCTTCATCGGCGAAAACTGCGGCACCTGACGCGGCGCCGGAGTGCTGCATGAATGAATCAGGGCCGTGGTGCCAACGCCGCGCGGCCACGGAAGGCGGCGGCTTCGCCGAGCTGATCTTCGATGCGGAGGAGCTGGTTGTACTTCGCGACGCGGTCGCTGCGGGCTGGCGCACCGGTCTTGATCTGGCCGCAGTTGGTGGCCACAGCAAGGTCGGCAATCGTGGTGTCTTCGGTCTCGCCGCTGCGGTGGCTCATCACGCTGGTGTACGAATGTCGAGTGGCGAGCTCTACTGTTTGCAGCGTTTCGGTGAGTGTGCCGATCTGGTTGACCTTGACCAGAACGCTGTTGCCAACGTTGCGGTCGATGCCCATCTGCAGGCGTTCGGCGTTGGTAACGAACACGTCGTCACCCACCAACTGGATACGCGTGCCAAGCGCTGCGGTGAGCGAGGCCCATCCGTCCCAGTCGTCTTCGGCCATGCCGTCTTCGATGGAGACAATGGGATACAGCGAAACGAGGCGCATCCAGTAGGCCACGAGTTCGTCGGCGCTGAGCACCTTGCCTTCGCCAGCAAGGTTGTAGCGACCGTCGCGGTAGAGCTCGCTCATCGCTGGATCGAGGGCGATGGCAATGTCGTCGCCAGGCCGATACCCGGCCCGCTCGATTGCTTCGACGAGTGCCTTGATGGCGTCTTCGTTGCTGGCGAGGTTGGGTGCAAATCCGCCTTCGTCGCCAACTGCGGTAGACAGTCCGCGTTCGTGCAGCACAGCTTTGAGACTGTGATACGTCTCGGTGCCCCAGCGCAGGGCCTCGCGAAAACTGGGTGCGCCAACTGGCATCACCATGAACTCTTGAAGGTCGATGTTGTTGTCGGCGTGCACGCCGCCGTTGATGACGTTCATCATCGGCACGGGCAGGACATGCGCATTTGGCCCGCCGACGTAGCGGTACAGCGGAAGCTTCACCTCGGCGGCGGCTGCCTTCGAGACGGCGAGGCTCACACCCAGAATTGCGTTTGCTCCGAGGCGTGCCTTGTTGTCGGTGCCGTCGAGATCAATGAGCGACATATCGACAAGCCGTTGATCAAGTGCGTCGACGCCGTTGAGGCTCTGCGCGATCTCGGTGTTGACGAACGCAACAGCCTTGGTAACACCTTTGCCGAGGTAGCGCGCCCCGCCGTCGCGAAGCTCGACGGCCTCATGCTCGCCGGTGGATGCGCCGGATGGAACAGCGGCTCGCGCGCTGGCGCCGGACTCGAGGGTGACCTCGACTTCGACAGTGGGGTTCCCCCGGGAATCAAGAATCTCGCGACCTACCACACCGACGATCTCAGACATGTTGAGCACGTTAGTAGGCGTGCGGTCGTCGCCAAATTTCGAAAGAACTCTGTTTCGTCCATACGTTGCTCAAGGTGCATCGAAATGTGTCGATACGAGTTGTATGACGACCATGGCGGAAACGGTGAATGACGAGGATGGAGTACGGTCCGGCCGTGGCTTCGCCGCCCGTGCACCCATGCCAGAACTGGCACAGAGGTGGCTCGCATTTGCGTCGCTCGTGCTGCTCGGCATTCTTGCTGTGGTGTTCGGATTCTTGTTTAAGCACAACTTTGACCTCTACGAGCGGGGCGATCCGCCAATCCCTGGCGTGTTCCGAGGACAAGTCATTGATCGCCTTGTGTACGGCCAAGTGGCGCTGGTGGTGGCGATGGCTGCGCTGGCGATCTGGAGCGGTGTTGCCGTAGCGAACGCTCGCCGGGTGTTCTACAGCTTGCGTTCCGTGCCAGCCGCTGTTGGCGGTTGGTTGTTCGTTCCCGTGGCGGCGTTTGGAGCGCATCAATGGCTCGACAGCACGCTGAAGTCAGGGTGGATTCTCACCATTGTTGCTTCGCTACTGTTCATGTATATCCCGCATGGAACCATTGGCGGCACGGCCAAAGATCTCGGCGGGAGCGCGTACTTGGCCAGGGTCTGGTACGTGTTGGCGCTGCTCGCTGCATTGTTGATGTGGGGTGCGCTCGCCGGAACATCGAGTGGACTGCCCACTTCCGATCCCCAGATGGCCATGCGTTTGAAGGCCTATCTGTGTTTCGTTGCTGGCTTGTTGTTGTTCGCTTCGGCGGCAACGTTCTATGCCGCAGCACAACAGATCGCGGTGCTCACTAACCATAAGTGGGCCGATGCGCTTGCGCCTCGGAGTGCCACGAGAACGCCGATTGGTTCGGTTGAGGTGACCCGTTCGGCTGACTTCGTGACGAAGCCGCCCCTGCCCACGCATGCACTTCGCGTGGTGGTGTGGTGCGGCTTGTTCGTGTTCAACACGGCTGCTGTGGCGGCAACCTTCGACTTGCGCCGCCGAGCGATCCTGGCTGACATGCACGATGGCACCGTTGCAGCGCACACCTTGCTGTTGTCGGCCACGCAGATGTTCGATCGCATCGTGGTGCTCGGCATTGCCACTCATGTCATGTACGTGGCGTGGGCGATAGCTGCAGCCACGAACGCCCGCCGACGAACGCTGCTGGCACCGTCGCCTCGCGTGACCGCAGCGTCGTTCGTTGGGGGCACCGTTCTGTTTGCGTTCGTGTCACGAGATCAGAACACGTTTGCGGCGGCGATGATGGTGGCTGCCATTGGCGTCGTGTGCATTGGTTTTGTGGTTGGGCAGTTACTGCTTGGTCGTGCCAGCGTGGCCCTCGGAGGATCGGGCCGAATCTTTCTGATGTGGCTGATCGCCGAGTTTGGCCTGTGCTCAACAATGGCCTATGTGAGTCGCGTTGCTCGCGTTGATGCTGAGTTGCTTACCATCGGTGGAGTGCTCGCCGGCTTCGCTGTGCTGAGCAGCGTGCTCGGTTGGCTTGCGATGGACCGGCTCGATCGGCGTTGCGGCACTCACTCAGGGGCGGTGGTGTCGCCGATTCACTTTGTGATGTCGCGCTCTTTGACTTCGTCCCACAGCTGATCGAGCGTCTCGAGGCCAGCGCTCGATAACTCAATTGATCGCTGAGCGGCCAGCTGCTCGACGCCCTCGAACCGGTGCCGGAACTTTGCCACGGCTGCTCGCAACGCGACCTCAGGATCGATCTTGAGATGCCGAGCGACATTGACCACCGAGAACAGCAAGTCACCGAGTTCGTCTGCGGCAGCTTCTTTGTCGCCAGCAGCATGGGCCTGCATTAACTCGTTGGTCTCTTCGGCAATCTTGGGTAGCGCCCCGTGCACATCGGGCCAATCGAACCCGAGGCTGGCGGCTTTGCGCTGCGCTTTGTAGGCGTACGACAACGATGGCAACGAGTTTGGAATGCCATCGAAAATGCTGGTGCGGCCCTTCTCGGCGCGCTTGATTGCTTCCCAGTTGCTGAGCACTTCGTCGGTGGACTCTGCATTGACGTTGGCAAACACATGGGGGTGACGACGCACGAGTTTGTCGTGGATTCCCTGGGTGATGTCGGCGATGGTGAAGCGGCCCTGCTGCTCGGCGATGGTGGCATGAAACTCGATCTGGTAGAGCAGGTCGCCGAGTTCTTCGATGAGGTCTTCGTCGGTAGCGGGATCGTCGGGGTCGAGAGCTTGCAGTGCGTCGACAACTTCGTAGGTCTCTTCGAGCAAGTGCGGGATGAGCGAGGTGTGGGTCTGTTCGATGTCCCATGGGCATTGCTCGCGCAATGTGCGGGCCAAGGCGTGGAACCGCGCGTAGTGCTCGGCGACAGCGACATTGAGGTGCTCGACGTAAATGCTGGTGAGGTGGTCGGCCTCGATGACGTGATCCATTTGCGACCACGTGGTGTGCGTGATCAGCTCGTCGGGTGTGCCCAGACGTTGCAGAACAACAACGGCCACGTCGTCGTTGTCGGCATCGCTGGTGTCGTCGACCGCAAGCTTGATGTCGCTGAGCACCCAGTTGGCGTGGCAATGCGCGATGAGCAGTGGGCCGTTCTCGCCCGCAGCGGCAGTGGCAAATTCGTGGCCGTCGATGAGCCGCACAGCCGTCTCGACCGGATCGATGCCCAGGGCGTTGTAGGCCAGATCGAGAAATGACATCGCCGGTAACAACACGCACTGCACGCGGGGGTCCGCGCGAAGGTGACGAACGCTGCGCTCAAGAACTAACGGTGACCCTGGAACCGCGTAGAGCACTTCTCCATGCTCGATCGCGCCAGCGATCACGGCGGCGGTGATCTGCGCGTAGACCGACTCGAACGTGTCGACGGTTTCGTACAGATGATCAAATGAGATTGCGTCGGGCACCAACGTGGCCGACGGATGAACCGAGGTGCGCAGGTATCGGTGCTGCGCCTGAGCAATCGCGAGTCGGGTCTGGTCGGTGACGAACTCGGGGCCACCCGGGCCGAGGCCCACAACGATGACCCGCGCACGGGAGGTCATTAGCGCGATGGAACGACTTGGAAGGAGGTCGTGTCCCACATGCCGTAGCGGCTATCGATGCTGATGTGGGCCGATGCTGCCGTTTGGCCGAGTGCGGTGTTGGCGCCATCGCCGAAGGTGGCTTGAACCGCCGTTGGCAGCGTCTGGGAATCGAGCACGAACGACTGCAGTTCGGGAGCGAGCTTCTTCCAGATTTCGCTGCTTGGGCCGGTGCTGAAGTTTGTCTCGACGGCCTTGCGGTCGGCGTCAGATACGGACACGCCCTTGTTGTCGAGCGCGGTCTTCATCAAGGTGGTGGTGATCCACTGCAGCAGCACCTTGCGGGCGGCGCTTCCGGGCACGCCTTCGGGGCCGATGGCAGGAAGGCCGAACGCTTCGGCGTTGGCGGCCTGACCGGTGAGCAGGGTCTCGAACTGCTTCACCGAGAGCTCGTGTCTGCCAGTGGCATCGACGACCGAAACGGCATTGCGTTGGGTAGAGACGGAGCTGCAACCCGAGGTGGCGATGCCTGCGAAGGCAACTGCAGCCAGAGCGATGGAAAGGCGACGAATCACGACGACGACCCTAGCGTCTGAACCACCGGAGGAATCAGCTCGCGCAGGAAGCCAACCAAGAACGTGGCCGGATCCATACCCGCTTTGATGGGCACCACGATCTGCTTGAGCTCGTCTTTGATGAGCGCATTTCGCGACAAGCGCTTCAGCCGCATCTCTTCGCTGGTCTTGAGTTGGATGGGTGCAAGGCGCGCCTGGTTTGAGGTGATGGTGATGTCGCGTAGGCCAATGCGGTGGCAATCGGCGCGCAAGCTGCTGATCATCAGCAGCGCCTCGGCAGGTTCGGGCAGCGGACCGTAGCGATCGATCCATTCGGCGCGGATGTCTTCGACGTCGGCGTCGGTGGTGACGGCAGCGAGGCGGCGGTATGCCTCGAGGCGCAGCGCTTCTTTGGGCACGTATGTGGCGGGAAGATGGGCGTTGGTGGGCACGTCGAGCTTCACTTCGGAAGGCTCGCGTTTTTCCTCGCCCTTCATTTCGCTGACGGCCTCGGTGACCATCTGGCAATACAGGTCGTAACCAACAGCAGCGATGTGACCGCTTTGCGCTTGGCCGAGCAGGTTGCCGGCGCCGCGAATCTCGAGGTCGCGCATCGCGATCTTGAAGCCGCTGCCAAGGTCGGTGGCTTCGCCGATGGTCTTGAGTCGTTCGTAGGCCTCTTCGGTGAGGGTCTTGTCGCGGGGGTAAAACAAGTAGGCGTAGGCACGCGACCCGCTGCGACCAACGCGGCCGCGCAATTGATGCATCTGGCCGAGGCCGAGTAGGTCGGCGCGCTCGACAACCAACGTGTTCACCGTGGGCATGTCGATGCCGCTTTCGATGATGGTGGTGCACACCAGTACGTCGAAGCGGCCCTCCCAAAAATCGAGCACCACTTGTTCGAGCGTGCCTTCGTCCATCTGGCCGTGGGCAACGGCGACGCGTGCCTCGGGGACGAGCTCGCGTAGTCGCTGAGCGCAGGCCTCGATGGATTGAACCCGGTTGTGCACCCAGAACACTTGGCCCTCGCGCAGCAGTTCGCGGCGAAGCGACTCGATTGCGACTCGCTCGTCGTATTCGCCCACGAAGGTGAGAATCGGTTGGCGGTCGGCCGGGGGAGTCTGCAGTAGCGACAGATCGCGGATGCCAACCAAGCTCATTTCGAGGGTGCGCGGAATGGGGGTGGCGGTGAGCGTGAGTACGTCGACGTTCACCTTGAGCTTCTTCATCATCTCTTTGTGTTGCACGCCGAAACGCTGCTCTTCGTCGACGACCAACAGGCCGAGATCTTTGAAGCGCACGCTTTCTTGCAGCAGACGGTGAGTGCCGATGACGCAGTCGATCTCGCCGGTGGCGAGGCCATCGATGACCTTCTTCGCTTGCGCAGTGGTGAGGAAGCGGCTGAGCACCTCGACGCGAATCGGGTAACCAGCAAAGCGATCGGCGAACGTGTTGCCGTGCTGAGTGGCGAGCAGCGTGGTGGGCGCCATCACCGCCACTTGCTTGCCGTCTTGAATTGCCTTGAACGCGGCGCGAACGGCAACTTCGGTCTTACCGAATCCCACGTCGCCGCACACCAAACGGTCCATCGGGAAGGCCCGCTCCATGTCGGCTTTGGTGTCTTCGATGGCTTGGCGTTGGTCGGGTGTCTCTACGAACGGAAAGGCGTCTTCCATGTCGTGCTGCCATGGCGTGTCACTGCCGAATGCGTAACCCTCGGCGTTGACCCGGCGCTGATACAGCACCACCAACTCTTGCGCGATCTCGCGCACGGCTGACTTGACGCGTGACTTGGCCTTTGCAAAATCGGCGCCGCCCAGTCGATGCAGCACGGGTGCCTCACCGCCCACGTACTGGCGGATGCTGTCGATCTGATCGCTGGGGATGTAGAGCTTGTCGCCGCCTTTGTAGGCGAGCAACAGATAGTCGCGCTCGACGCCGCCAATGGTGCGCTTGACCATGCCTTCGTAGTGGCCGACACCGTGTTGGTAGTGCACCACATAGTTGCCAGGCTTGAGGTCTTCGAAGAAGCCGCCACTCTCGCGCTTGCGCGGGCGGGGTTGACGATGCGTGCGGCGGCGACCGGTGAGATCGCCTTCGGCGACCACCGCCACCTTGGCCGACGGAATGGTGAAACCGCGATGCAGAGGAGCGGTGACCACGTTGCCACCGGGACGGCTGAGATCGGCGTTCGGTTCGGCGATCTTGAGGTCGAGGCCGCGGTCGAGTAACAGTTGCGCGAGGCGCTTGGCTGAGCCCTCGCCATCGGCCGCCACTACCACGCGCCACTTGTCGGCGAGCAGTTCGCTGAGGCGGTTGGTGAGACCTTCGCCGTCGCCGACAACGGGCCCCCAACCGCTGGCATTCACCATCGGCGAATCGGGGTTCTCGGGTGAGACGGTGAACATCCACGCACTGACCGACGAGCCCAACAGATGATCGGGTTCGGCGTGCAGGCGAGGGAACGCCACATCAGGATCGCGTCCCCATGTGCTGGCGAGAGCGCGGGCGAGATCGTCTTCTTCGGCGAGCAGATCTTGGGCTCGGTCGCGCATGCGCCGTGGCTCGATGAGCACCACTTTGCCGGTGGCAGGCAGCACATCGGTGAGCAGCTGATCGGTTTCGGTGAGCCACGGTAGCCAGCTCTCCATGCCATCGAAGTGGGTGCCTTCGGCGAGACGTTCCCATTGCTCGCGCCCCCATGGCTCGGTGCCGATGAGCGTGTTGGCGCGGGCGCGCACTGCCTCGCTGGGCAGCAGTTCGCGCGCCGGGAAAATGAAGGCTTCGGTGAGGTCGCCGGTGCTGCGCTGATCGTTGACACTGATGGTGGTGAGTCGGTCTACTTCGTCGCCCCACAGGTCGATACGAATGGGCGCATCGGCAGTGGATGGGAACACGTCGATGATGGCGCCGCGTCGGGCAACCTCGCCGCGGTGCTCAACGATTTCCTCACGGCGGTAGCCGCCTGAGATCAGCGTCTGGAGCAACTCTTCGGGATCGATGACGGCACCCGGATGCACCCGAACTGGATCGACGTCTACCGCGCCGGGACCGAGTCGCTGCAAGAGCGAACGCACGCTGGCCACGATGATGGCGGGGCAACGCTCAGGGTCGCGTACGCGCCACAGCACCTCGAGGCGATGCCCCATCGTCTCGACACTTGGGCTCACTCGCTCGAATGGAAGGGTCTCCCAAGCGGGGAACAGCATGACTTCACCGTCGGGCATGAACTGCTGCAGGTCGTCGAACAACTGACCCGCTGCGGTACCCGTTGGGCATGCCACCACCAACGGTCGACGGGCGCTGAGATGCGACAACGCGGCAATGGCAATGGGCCGCGCTGCCTCGGGCACCGCGATGATCGCGTTTGGCTTGCCAAGCGCCTGCGTGAGGGCTGGCTCATCGCGAAGAAATGGGGGCAGTGTCGCGAGATTCATGGACCCGATGAGGGTACCGCCAACCGTTGTGACTCGTTCGGGGGAGCGCCGTTCGAGCGCTGAGATCAGATACCGTCGGTCGGCGTCCGTCGGACGTCTTTTTGTCAGGTAGCCGTTGCCATGTCTGTGTACGCCACGCTTCACGCTCGATCACTCGTCTTGTCGATGGGTCTGTCCACCGTGCTCGATCAGGTCGACCTCACAGTGTCGCCCGGATGGCGAGTGGGGCTGGTGGGGCCCAACGGCGTCGGTAAATCAACGTTGCTCAAGGTGCTCAGTGGTCAGCTCGCTCCAGACTCTGGATCGGTTACCACCACGCCGCCGAACTCGATGGTGGGGTACCTGCCCCAAGAACCCGAGCGCCGCGCCGATGAGACGGTGGCCGCCTTTCTTGAGCGCCGCACCGGAGTCGCTGCGGCGAACCTTGAGCTCGATACCGCCACGAATGAACTTGCCACGTCAGCCCCTGGAGCCGACGATCGATACAGCGACGCGCTCGAACATTGGCTTGCCATCGGCGCGGCCGACTTCGACGCTCGCGTCGGTGAGGTGTGGGCCGAGCTTGGTCTGGCCGATCGCTTGCTCGCTCAGACGATGCAGTCGTTGTCGGGCGGCGAAGCAGCGCGGGCGAGTCTGGCCTCGCTGCTGTTGGCCCGCTTCGACGTGTTCTTGCTTGATGAGCCCACCAACGACCTCGACCTCGATGGCTTGGCCCGGCTCGAGTCGTGGCTCACGTCGCGCCCGGTTGGCGTGGTGGTGGTGAGCCACGATCGCGAGTTCTTGCGTCGAACCGTCACCCACGTTGGCGAACTTGATCAGTTCACCCACCGTCTCTCGCTGTATGCCGGCGGATGGGATGCGTTCCTTGCCGAGCGCGAGGTAGCGGCGCAACATGCTCGCGAGCGATACGACGAATACGCCGACAAGAAATCCACGTTGCTCGGCAGAGCTCAACGTGAGCGTGAGTGGGCCACTCAGGGCGTCAGCAAGGCCAAGAAGCAGCCCTCAGACGGCGACAAGCATTCGAAGAACTTCAAGATCAACCAGACCGAGCAGCTCGCTGGCAAGGCTGCACGCACCGAGCGCGCGATGGAACGACTCGAGGTCATCGAAGAACCGCGCGAGGCGTGGCAATTGCGGCTCGTGTTCGGCGAGGCGCCGCGCAGTGGGGCAGTGGTGGCCAGGCTCACCTCGGTGGCGCTGCAACGCGGCGACTTCTCATTGGGCCCGATCGATCTGGCCATTGGTGCTGGCGAACGAATTGCTCTCGTGGGCTCGAACGGCAGCGGCAAGACCACGCTGCTGCAGATCTTGTTGGGTCGTCTCGCCCCTACGTCGGGCGAGGCCTATCTCGGACCCAGCGTGGTGGTGGGCGAACTTGAGCAGGGTCGCCTGCAGTTGTCCGATACCGAGACGCTGCTCGAGGCGTTTATGCACGCCACCGAAATGAAGGTGCCTGAGGCGCGCACGTTGTTGGCCAAGTTCGGCATTGGTGCCAGCGAGGTGAACCGGCCCACTGGATCGTTGTCACCCGGTGAGCGCACACGGGCCGTGTTGGCGTTGCTGATGGCTCGCGGCACCAACTGTTTGGTGCTCGATGAGCCCACCAACCACCTCGATCTGGCTGCCATCGAGCAGCTTGAGATAGCGCTCGAGTCGTTTGCCGGCACCGTGCTATTGGTGACCCACGATCGTGCGTTGCTCTCGAACGTGCGCCTCACGCGCAGCATTGAGCTCAAGCACGGCAAGGTTGTGGCCGATCGGATATTTAGCGCGAGTTGAACTCGCGCATCGCGGCATCGGGGCCTCGGCCCACCAGTGCCTCGACCGCGTCGGCGGCAATCTGAATCGACACGTCGAGTTCTTCTCGCTCGGCCTTGCCGAGTCGTGACAGCACGTGGTTGGCGCCTTGCTCTTTCGATGGAGGCTTGCCGATACCGATTCGCACGCGTAGATAGTCCTGAGTTTTGAGGTGTTGGGTGATGCTGCGCAAGCCGTTGTTGCCGGCCAAGCCGCCGCCCACTTTCACGCGCACCTGCGCTGGCGGGAGATCGAGTTCGTCGTGCGCCACGATGAGCTGTGCCGGATCGTCGATGCCGTAACGCCTCGCCAGCGCACCCACCGATTGACCCGACAGGTTCATAAACGTGAGCGGGAATGCGAGCACGCAGCGCTTGCCCTCGATGGTGACCTCGGCAACCATTGCCTTGTCGCGGCCGGCCTTCAGCGTGGCTGAACAGCGCTTTGCCAAGAGCGCGACAACCTCTTCACCAACGTTGTGGCGCGTTCGTGCGTACTCTTTGCCTGGGTTGCCCAGACCGACAATCAGAAAGTCGAATGGGGTGCCGCGGCGTTCGGCTCGCTCACTGCGGCCGAACAAAGCCACTGCTCGGTACTACTCGGCGGCTGGTGCCGCTGGGGCTGATTCGGAGCCCTGGCTGCCGTGGATGGCAGTAACGATTGCCATGTCAGGATCGCCAAGTGCAACCACGCCGGCAGGCATGGTGAGCGACGAGAGACGAATGACGTCACCTGGCACCATGGCGCTGATGTCGACCGTGAACTCGTTTGGCATGTTGCCAGGGGTGCACTCGACTTCGATGTTGTCGACCGAAGGATCGACCAAGCCGCCCTCGGCAAGAACTGCCTTGGCCTCACCGGTGATGTGCAATGGCACAGACACGGTGATGGTCTCGCTCATGTTGACCTGCAAGAAGTCGATGTGGCTGACGTTGCGCTTCACTGGGTGGCGCTGCACATCCTTGATGACCGCTGGGTAGACCTTGCCGTCTACCTGCAGCTGCAGCACGGTGTTGAAGCCGGCTGGGCCGCTGAGAGCGACGCGAAGGTCACGGCGGGCAACTGCCACGCTGAGCGGGGTCATGCCCTGGCCGTACAGAACGCCAGGGATCTGATCGGTGGCGCGCAAGCGGCGTGACGCCGGTGAACCGGTTTCACGACCGGTGGAAGCAACAAGAGTGGTCTGCGACATGGTGAGTTCCTCTGCCCGGAGGCGATGAGAGGGAAGACTGTTCTTCTCTAGAACGGTTGGAAATGATACCGGCGAGCCGTGGTGGATGCCACCTGTCAGGCTTGGTTCTCGCCGCCAAAGATCTCGCTGACGCTGGTGTCGTCGAAAACGGCCGACAGCGCTTCGCCAATAATTGGGGCAATCGAGAGCACTTCGAGCTGCGGAAGCTCGGTGATTGAGGGCATCGGCAAAGTGTTGGTGAGCACCACGCGCTTGAACGGTGAGTTGCGTAAACGCTCGATGGCTGGGCCAGAGAGCACACCGTGGGTGGCCATTGCCCAGACCTCGGAGGCGCCACGAGACAACAGCAGTTCGGCGGCGGAGACCACGGTGCCGCCGGTATCGATCATGTCGTCGGTGATGATGCACACGCGTCCGGCGACCTCACCAATGACCTCTTTGGCCTCGGCCACGTTCATCGTGCCTTTCGGACGGCGCTTGTTAATGAAGGCAACGTCGGCGTCCATGTCGCTGAGGTGCTGGGCGAAACGCTCGGCAACCTTCACTCGGCCAGCATCGGGAGACACGATGACCATGCCATTTTCGGCGTGCTCGCGTACGTACCGCTCGAGCACTGGCATTGCGGTGAGGTGATCGACCGGACCATCGAAGAAGCCTTGAATCTGACCGCTATGGAGATCGATCGAGACCATGCGCTTGGCGCCAGCGGCACGGAACAGGTCGGCCACGAGGCGAGCCGTAATTGGCTCACGGCCTTCGGCTTTGCGGTCTTGGCGGGCGTAACCGTAGAACGGGCACACGGCCGTGATGCGCTTTGCTGATGCCCGGTTGGCGGCATCGATCATGATCAGTTGTTCCATGATCGAGTCGTTGATGCTGCGTCCGTTGCAACCGAAATGGGTCTGCATGATGAACACGTCGCTGCCGCGTACGCTCTCGGCGAAACGCGGGCGGATCTCGCCGTTGGCGAACTCGACCACATTGGCGTCACCGAGGGGGATGCCCAGGTGAGCGGCCACTTCTTGAGCGAGCGCGGGGTGCGTGCGTCCGGTGTAGAGCGACAGACGCTTGGTGGTCACCTTCTCCATGTCTTGCGCTAACGACGGGTGCGCACGGTTTGTGTACACAGACAACCGCTGGGTGGTGACCTTGTCCATTGCTCTTGCTACCGACCTTCCGAACTCACTCGACCGGAGCAGTGTAGAACGCGCCGGTCGTTTGCGCCGCAACGACCGAACTGCCGGCAGGAAGATGGCAGTACGGACCCACGCGCGCACCGGCACCAATTTCGGCGTCGCGCCCCACGGTGTTCTCGATGACGCAGTCGGATGCAACGACGCAATCGATGAGTCGGGTATCGGGGCCGAGCTCGCAACCGCTGCCGATGATGGTGCGGCCTTGCAAGATGGTGCCTGGATACAACGTGACGTCGCGTCCGAGTTGCACGGTGACGTCGATGAAGGTCTGGCGTGGGTCGAGCATGGTGACGCCGTTGAGCAACCAGTGCCGGTTGGTGCGGGCGCGTAGCTCGCGCTCGGCGAGCGCGAGTTGCCAGCGATCGTTGACCCCGGCGGTTTCAGCTTCTGGCGCGTGCACCGCACCGATGCGATGTCCCATGCCGGCCAGAGCGCCGATGACATCGGTGAGGTAATACTCGCCCTGCGAGTTGTCGGGCGAGAGGTGTCGCAACGCCGGCCCGAGCAGATCGCGTCGGAATGCGTAGATGCTGGTGTTCACTTCGTTGACGGCGAGTTGCTCGGGGCTGGCGTCGCGCTGCTCGATGATGCCCAGCACGCGCCCTTCGCCGCTCTTCGATGTGGCGCGCACGACTCGGCCGTATCCGGTTGGGTCGTCCATGAACGAGGTGAGCAGTGTGGCGGCGTAGCCATTGGCAACGTGGGTGGCGACGAGGTCGTGGATGGTTTCGGGCCGCAGCAGTGGTGTGTCGCCGGGCAGGATGAGCACGGTGGATTGATCGTCGAGATCGTCGAGGTCGTGGCCGGGTATCGCCGACATGCCAACCATTGCTGCGTCGCCGGTGCCGCGTTGCACAAGCTGCTCGACGAACGACACGTTGGCCCACTCGGGTGCTTGCTCGTGAACCTTCTTGGCGACTCGTTCGGCGCCATGGCCCACCACCACGATGGTGCGATCGACATCGACAGATTCGAGTGCGTGGATGACGTGCATCACCATGCCTCGGCCGCAGATGAGGTGCAGCGGCTTGGGTCGGGAAGAACGCATGCGGGTGCCTTCGCCGGCGGCGAGCACGATGGCAGAAACGGACATGACCATGTTCTAGCGCATGCCGCAGCGCGCCGCATGAGGATGCATTGCTCCGGGGAGAGGGCTCGAACCCCTATAAACGGGATCAAAACCCGTTGTCCTACCATTGAACGACCCCGGAAAGGGTTCGCCATACGGTATCGGGCGGCACCGAGCGGATGCTAAAAAATTTTGCAGACTCCAGAAA
This sequence comes from Actinomycetota bacterium, assembly GCA_026393695.1. GTDB lineage: Bacteria > Actinomycetota > Acidimicrobiia > Acidimicrobiales > Ilumatobacteraceae > WLMZ01. The sequence continues at coordinate 13,442 of JAPKZR010000271.1, read as the reverse complement.
TCTGTGCGCATAACTGGTCGGGTTCGGGCGCGGGGTTGGGCACTGGGCGATGGGGCGGTAGCGTTACCAACCCATGGGTTCGTTGATCAAGAAGCGCCGTAAGCGCATGCGTAAAAAGAAGCACAAGAAGATGCTGCGGCGTACTCGTCACCAGCGTCGTAAATAGCCTTTTACGCAACCGGCCGTGGTTTTCCACGTTCGCTCGACCGTTCACATTCGTGAGCGGTCGTTTTGCGTTTTCGGCACGAGCCACAAAGCGATGAGCTCACTCCACGAGTGAGCTCACGCAACGGTTGAGGCGAACACCACATGGGCGTCAGGCAGCGCAGCAGCCAGATCGGCGTTGTGTGCATCGACAAACCAAGTAGCGCCACTGCCCGCAAGCGTTGGAGGCTTGCCCACCGCTTCGCGAATTCGGTCACGCCAGCGCACGAGTTGTGGCTCGACCACCAACGCCGCCGACTCGAGATCGTTGGGGCCATCGCCTGTGGGGCCGCCGAGGTCGTCCCATGCTCGATACACCAGAGGCGTTGAACAGCTCAGTGGTGGAATGACCAACGTGAACGATCGGGCTACGAACGGCAGCGGGGTGATGATCTCGCCGATGCCCTGCACCCGAGCGCGGCCACCCACCATGCAAAACGGAATATCGGCGCCCAGGTTCGCGGCGGCGATGAGGTCGGTGTAGCCGGCCCAGCGCAGAATTGCGGCGGCATCGGCGGATCCGCCGCCCAGCCCGCCACCGTGAGGGATCACCTTGTCGAGATGCACCGCTGCGTGGCGATTACACAGGCGCAAGGCCTTGCTGGTCATATTGCTGTCATCGAGCGGCATGCCGGCGCTGTAGGCGCCAGTGGCAGTGAGCGATGTGGACTCTGCATCGGCATCGATGGACAACGTGTCGGCGAGGTCGAGCGTGACCATCTCGGCATCGATGAGGTGATAGCCGTCGGCGCGCACGCCGGTGACGGCCAACGTGACCGTGAGCTTGGCGTGGGCCTTCACGGTGGCAATCACTTTTTTGCAGCCTCTGTAATGACCGTGAGGCGGCCCCATGCGTGAACATCGAGTTCTTCGGCTCGTGCCGTGGGGGCGATGCCGGCTTGTTCAAACTGCTCGGGAGTGACCAGACCGCCAAGCGTGCCGCGCAGCATTTTGCGGCGATGGGCGAATCCGGCTTTGACGAGAGTGAACAGTGCTGTTGGCTCGATGTCGGCAACCGCTGGTGTGGGCCTCCGGGTGATCTCGACGAGCGCGCTTTCGACCTTTGGCTGGGGTACGAACACGGTGGACGGTACGTAGCCCACTATTCGCGCCGTTGCCCAATAGGCGACCTTGACCGTGATGGCCCCGTAGGCCGAGGTGCGTGGCGATGCCACGATGCGCTCAGCAACCTCGCGCTGCACCATCACCAACATGCGTGCGATCTCGGGCACGGTGTCGAGCAGATCGAGAACTAACGGTGTGCCCACGTTGTAGGGCAGGTTGGCCACGAGCACCCATTGGGTTGACGCGGCGAGTAGTTCGCGCCAGGGCAACTCTTGCGCGTCGCCTTCGATCACGGTGACGCGCTCAAGGTCGGCGACGACCGAACGCAACACGGGAACGATGCCGTGATCAATCTCGATGGCGGTGACGGCGGCGCCGGTTTCGGCGAGCGCGGTGGTGAGTGAACCCAAGCCGGCGCCGATTTCGACCACGTGATCGGTGGGGCTCAGCTTGGCCAAACGCGCAATTCGGCGCACGGTGTTGGGATCGGCCACAAAGTTCTGGCCGAACTCGCGGCGCGGCGCCAAGCCGTGCTGAGTGAGGAGGTCGCTGATGTCGCGACGGGACAGGGTCATCGGGCTGCGGCTACCAGGTGAGTCGAACGGGCAGCGGAGCGTCGACGAGTTCGCCGAGTCGGGTGTACAGCTTGGTCGAAACGACGATGACCATGGGCGCCAGCAGTGGGTACGGGTAGTTGTTCACGCACACCACTGAGTGGCCGTTGTCGCGGTTGGTCACGGTGATGATGGCACCCATGGGCGCGGCGGGTGATGAGCACGAGTCGTCGATGACTCCGATGGTTCGGCTGTACGAAGCGCCGCCCTCAACAGTGACTGCTGGATTCACGGCGGGCACAACAATCTGGATGACCGCAGGCTTCGGAGGAGTAGCCGGACCGTCGATGAAGATTGGTCCATTGGCTCCGAACAGGCCGGTGGCGCCATCGGCCGCTGAGGTGGCGTCGTTCTGGACGGCGTTGTTGTTCGTCAGTGAGGCGATGGGAGCGGTGTTGGCTGCCGGGTCTGCGCGTGAGAAAAGCCAGACCAACAAGAACACGGCCATGGTTGCCAGGGCGGCGGCAACGAGTCGGCGACGGTCGGTTACGTCGAGTTTCAGCGCAGCTCCTGAGACAAACAGTGCTGACGAGGTCCGACAGCAACGTTGAGGCTACGGAGCGAGTCGTGGGAACGCAAGCCGCGCCGCTGCGGTGGTGGCGGCGGCAATGTTGGCCGCGGTGTCGTCGCGAATGGTTGCAATGTGATGGCCGATGTACGACACGAATGCTGGTTGGTTCGTCTTGCCGCGGTGCGGCACGGGCGCGAGATAGGGGCTGTCGGTCTCGATCAGCATGCGATCGAGCGGGCACAACTGTGCTGCGGCTTGAACATCGACTGCCGTCTTAAACGTGACGATGCCCGAAAAGCTCAGGAACCCACCAAGGTCGAGGCAGACTCGAGCTTCGTCGGGGCCACCTGTGAAACAGTGGAAGATTGTCTGTTCGGGCACGCCTTCGACCTGCAAGATGTCGAAGGTTTCGGCCCATGCGTCGCGGGTGTGAATGACCAATGGAAGCGCCAACTGATGTGCGAGTTGTATCTGCTGGGCGAAGGCTTCGCGCTGTGTGTCGCGAGGTGAGTGGTCGTAGTAATAGTCGAGGCCGCATTCGCCGACTGCAATGACCTTTGGATGGTCGAACATCGATGCGATGGTGTCGACGCCGTTGATCGCGTCGTGCGGGTGCAAACCAACCGTGGCCCATACGTTGTCGAACTCGTTGGCCACAGCGATGGCGGCCTGCGACGTGGCGGCATCACATCCGACGGTGATCATCGTGACCACGCCGGCTTCGCGTGCGGCTGCAACTGCGGCGGCCGCGCCGCCGGGCATGCGCTCGTCGTGAAGGTGACAGTGGTTGTCGGTCCACTGCAGTGCTGGCGACATGACGACTAGGCCGGAAGTTGGCGACGGGGAAACAGCGGGTCGCCCTTGGTGACCGTTGCGCCGCCGGGGTACTGACCCCACGCTGCCGCAGCAGGAATGCGTTGGTCGCTCACTTGGCCGGGCATGCCGATGCGCTCCCAAACGGCTTGCGCTGTTTGAGGAATGGCGGGCGTGATGAGCACGGCAACGATGCGCAGCGCCTCGAGCGCATCGCCCATCACGCGGTCGACCGCTTCACCTGGCTCGGATTTCCATGGCTCGTTGTTTTCGAGGTAGGCGTTGGTGGCGCGAATGAGCGACCATGTGGCCTCAAGCGCCTTGCTGGGCTGCAGGCTGTGCCATGCAGCGGCGGTGTCTTGCCATGCAGACTCTGCGGCTGTCGCCAGCACGCTGTCGGCGGCAGGCGAGGGGCCGATGCCGCCACACTTTTTGTCGACAACGGTGGCCACGCGGCTGAGCAGGTTGCCAAGGTTGTTGGCGAGGTCGCTGTTGTAACGGGTGAGCAGGCCTTCGTAGGTGAAGTCGCCGTCTTGGCCGAATGAGGTCTCGGCGAGCACGTAGTAACGAAAGCCGTCGACACCAATGTCGTCGACTAGGTCGAGTGGGTTCACCACGTTGCCCGATGTCTTGCTCATTTTCTCGCCGCCCGAGAGCAGCCATCCGCCGATGCCCCAACCCTTGGGTAGCTCGATGCCAGCAGACATCAGCATCGCGGGCCAATACACACAGTGATGTCGAACGATGTCTTTGCCGATGAGGTGATAGTCGACCGGCCACCATTCGTTGAAGCGTTCGTCGTCAGTGCCGTAGCCAACTGCTGACATGTAGTTGGTGAGGGCGTCGAACCACACATAGGCAACGTGCTTGTTGTCCCACGGCAACGGGATGCCCCACGTGAGGCTGGTGCGGCTGACTGAGAAATCGCGCAGGCCCGAACGGATCAGGCCGAGCGCCTCATTGGCGCGAAAGTCGGGAGTCATCGCGCCCGGATGCGATGCGTACCACTCGAGCAGGCGGTCTTGAAAGCGCGAGAGGCGGAAGAAGTAGTTCTCTTCTTCGAAGTACTCGACGGGCCGTTTGTGGATGGGGCACAGGTCGTCTTCGAGTTCTTCGTCAGTGAAGTACTCCTCGCACGCCACGCAGTACTTGCCGCTGTACACATCGAGCTCGATGTCGCCGGCGTCGTAACAGGCCTGCAGCAATTTCGCGACACCTGCGTAGTGGCGAGGCTCGGTGGTGCGAATGAAGTCGTCATTGCTGATGTTGAGCTTGGCCCACGCCTCTTTGAACTGAGGAGCAATGGTGTCGGCAAACTCGATGGGCGTGAGCCCCGCATCGTCGGCAGCCTGCTGGATTTTGAGACCGTGCTCGTCGGTGCCAGTAAGGAAGTGAACGTTGTCGCCCATCAGGCGATGCCAACGCGCAAGCGCGTCGCCGATGATGGTGGTGTACGCATGCCCCAAGTGAGGCTTTGCGTTCACGTAGTAGATCGGTGTCGTCAGCGAGAAGTTGGCCACGGCAACAGACTAGGGGTCGACCTGCTGCGATGGGTGAGTGATTTGCGTCTGGCGCATTGAGGAAATCGAAATGCCACCCGTGAAGATGTGCGGATGCAGTTCGAGTTTGATCAGGCCACGGCGTTGGTGCAGCGTGAAGCTGGCCAATACGACGCAGATATTCACCCCGGTTGGGATATCAACGGCAATGCCAACGGCGGCTACCTGCTCGCTCTCGCAGGCAAGGCAATGCGCGATCTGTCGGGTCGGCCAGACCCCATCTCGGTGACCGCTCATTATCTGGCCCCAGGCCCCGCGGGCCCCATCACTGTTTCGGCCGACACGATCAAGTCTGGGCGCCAGTTGGTCACGATGAGCGGCTCAATCCAGCGTGGCGACCGCCAACTGTTGCGCGTCATCGGCAGCTTTGGCGACATTGCCGCGTCAAGCGGCGGGTTCTCGTACAACACGATGGCGCCGCCCGATCTGCCGCCGATCGAGCAGTGCACCAAACATGTGGCGCAGCGCGAGGGCACCGTCATTGGCTTGGCCGAACGCATCAACGTGTTTTTCCGGCCCGAGCATGCACCGTTTCGTTTTGAGCCGCGACCCGGCGTGGCGCTCATCGAGGGATGGGCCGCGTTTGCCGATGGCCGGCCGTTCGACACGTTGTCGCTCTTGCTTGTCGTCGACGCACTGCCGCCACCGGTGTTCAACATCGACATACCAACCGGATGGGTTCCTACGATTGAACTCACCGCGCACATTCGTGGCATTCCCGCACCGGGTCCGCTGCGTTGCCGCTTTCACACCGAGATCGTGCAGAACGGTTTCATGCAAGAAGATGGCGAGGTCTGGGACAGCGCCGGCCAACTGGTGGCGCAGAGTCGTCAGCTTGCGCTGGTGCCGCGGGGCTGAGCCGACATCGACAGCGCAATGTCGTAGACCCGGTTCTTTGGCGCCCCGAGGCGCTGGGCCACTGTGGCCACCGCCGACTTGGTGCTCGCGCTGGTGGCCAATTGTTCGGTAAGCGCAGCGCGGATGTCGTTGTCGTTGGCTTCGGCCGGTGGCTCGGCGCCATCGAGCACGATGACATATTCGCCTTGGGGTTCACGCGCCGCGACATGCGCAACTGCTTCGGCCAACGTGCCGCGCCAGACCTCTTCGTGCATCTTGGTGAGTTCGCGAGCGAGCACTACCCGGCGATCGTCGCCGCAGATCGCGTGTAGATCGGCGATGGTGCGCGCCAGTCTGTGCGGGGCTTCGTAGAGCACCACCGTGCGGCGCTCGCCGGTTGCTTCGCGTAGGCGTTGCTGGCGTTCGGGCCCGCGCCTCGGAAGAAAGCCGTCGAACACATAACGATGGCAGGGTAAGCCCGAGATCACGAGGGCCATGACATCGGCCGAAGGGCCGGGCACCGCCGACACCACATGATGATGATCGATCGCTGCGCGCACCAGACGTTCGCCCGGATCGCTGATGCCTGGAGTGCCGGCGTCGGTGACCAGTGCAACCGTTTGGCCTGCAGACAACAGGTTGAGCACTTCGTCGATGCGCGCCGTTTCGGTGTGTTCGTTAGCGATGGCCATGCGCACACCCGAGATGCCGAAATGAGACAGCAACCCACCGGTGCGGCGGGTGTCTTCGCAACAGATGAGTGCGCTGTTTTGTAGTGCCTCGATGGCGCGCGGCGACATGTCGCCGAGGTTTCCGATAGGCGTGGCAACAAGAACAAGAGTGCCCATGAGTTATCGCACTTCGTTGGGGTCGGTGGTGCGGATCTCGATCGGGTCGCCCACTCGTAGGCCCCATCGTTCGAATGCCCCGGCCTTGGCCTCAATGACCATTCGTGCGCGTGGCACGGGCATGCCGACGCGGCGTCGATGTAGCGATTCGGTCTTGATGACCACGTTGGCTGCGTCGACGTAGGCGATGTCGAGAGGGAAGCGCATTCCGATGGTGTGCACCCATCGACACGATGGAATCACGAAGGCTCCCTCGATGGTGTCGCGCCCGATGAGACCCTTGAGCCGGGTGCGTCGGTCATTGGCAAGTTCGACAGAAGCGAACACCCGTGCCTCGCTCATCAGCCACGCCATACACATAGCCTGCCACGACTGTGGAGTGAATGGTGCGAGTGATCAGCGAACCGTGCGGAAGAACGCGCGTATGTCGGCGATGAGCAGATCAGGTTGCTCGAGTGCTGCGAAGTGCCCGCCGCGATCGAAGCGACTGAACCGGGTCACGTTGTACAGATTGCGCGCCCATGATTCGGGCATGCGCAGGATCTCGCCGGGGAACACAGCGCACCCGGTTGGCACTTCGACGCGCTCGAACGGTGGGAAGCGACCGGACTTTTGTGATTCGAAATACAACCGTGTGCTTGAGTTGATGGTCTCGGTCACCCAATACAGGGTGAGGTTGGCGAGCAATTGGTCTCGGGTGACGGCGGTCTCGACGTCACCATCGGGGTGGTGGCTCCAGTGATGGAACTTCTCGATGATCCAGCCGGCAAGCCCGGCGGGCGAGTCGCTGAGGCCATAGCCCAACGTCTGCGGGTTCTTGCCCTGGATCTGTTGATACGCGCTGCCTTCGGCAACGAACGCACTGGTGCCGGCCATGTCGGCTTGCTCGATCTCAGTGAGCGGCGCATCGCCGGGAATGCCGAGCACCATGTTGATGTGCAGACCCGCCATGTGCTCAGGGTCGACCACGCCAAGTTGCGACGAGATCATGGAGCCCCAGTCGCCGCCTTGTGCGCCGTAACGCGAGTAGCCGAGGCGGGCCATCAGCACCTTCCATGCTTCTGCAACACGACGCACGTCCCAACCTGGCTCGGTAGTGGGGCCGCTCCAGCCGTAGCCGGGGATTGATGGCATCACGATGTGGAATGCGTCGGCCGGATCTCCGCCGTGGCTGCGTGGGTCGCGCAATGGCTCGATCACATCGAGGAACTCGGCAACCGATCCCGGCCAGCCGTGGGTCATGATGAGCGGAAATGCATCTGGCTCGGGTGACGGCGCGTGGATCGCGTGCACCTGCTGGCCGTCGATGGTGGTGAGGATGTTCGGCCAGCTATTGAACCGAGCCTCGACGGCACGCCAATCGAAGGTCTTCCACGACTCGCACAGATCTTTGAGATACGCGAGGTCGGTGCCGTAGCGCCAGTTGGTGCCGGGCAACTCATCGGGCCAGCGGGTGTTGTTGAGGCGTACTCGCAGATCGTCGAGCACTGCTTGCGGGGTGTTGATCGTGAAAGGGGTAATCGCGTCGGCCATCCCTGCAGTCTGGCCGATGGCGTGGGCTGCGCTGGTGCCGAGCGAGAACGAGCGTGGTTGGGTTCAGCCAGGCACTGGAGTGGCCGAGGGTGTATCGAGGGTCTCGTCCGCAGGCTTTGTGGCCCAATTACGGCCGGCGCAGGCGAGCCCAAGAGCGACGAGCACGGCCATCGCTACGGCGCATGTTGTGTACGCCGTTGCGCGGCCAGAGCTTTGATACAACGAGCTCGCAACGATGGCGGCGAGACCGCCCGCGAGGGTCTGCACGCCACCCATGAGTCCCTGCGCGCCAGCCTGCCTGTCGGCCGGGGCGACGAGACCAACTGCGACACCCGACGCCGAGACCGTGATGCCATCGTTCACCGCGTGAAACATGGCCACGGAGAACATGGCGATACCCGATGGCAAACGGCCGTACGAGAACATCATCGCCGCGCCCACGAGCAGCCCAACGGAACCAACTCTGAATGGGCCAAGACGTTGGGCGAGACGACCACCGAATGGTCCGAGCACTGCAAGGGGAACTGCGAACAGGGTGATGCCGAGGTTGGCAATGAGGTCGCTGGTGTTCAGGTCGCTGAGCACCAGCACCCACAAGGAATCGAAGGTGCCAACCATCAAAAACACCGCAGCGCCAAGGCTGATCGCTCCCACGTATGGGCGTGAACGAAGGAGGTCGAAGGCGAAGCGAGTTGCGGGTCGGTCGGCGGCGTCGGTCTCGTCCACGTGTATCCGTGCGATTACGGGTAGGCAGGCGATGCTCGCGATGGCGAGAACCAAGAACGGAGCGGCAATGCCGAATGGTTTGGTGAGCGCCGCAGAGATCGCTGGTCCCGCAGCGAAGCCGGCCACGTCGGCGGCAAGCATGCGCCCGATGTTCTGGCCTAGATGGTCAGGGTCGGCCAAAATGACGATGCGCCGAATAGCTGGACCGGCCATACCGGCTCCGATGCCCATCACGATCCGAGCGAGCATCAACAACGCCGCGTTGTGACCGAACGCCATTCCCATGAGCCCGGCAACATTGAACAACATGCCGAGATACACAAGTTGGCGAGCGTGACCACGGTCGGCTCGGGGGGCAATGAACACCTGAGCAAAAAACGATGAGAAGAAACCGACGGCAACAATCAGGCCGAGCGCGCTGGCGCTGATTCCGTACTTGTCTCGGAAGTCGTCGAGCATCGTGAACATCACGCCGTAGCCCGCCCCGAACAAACCAGACAGCAGCCCGAAGGTGATCAGTAGCCGACGGTGTTGCACGGTTCGCAAGTGTAGTGGCGCTGCGGTCTGACGCCTTTGGAGTGGTCGACCGACGAGCTAGGCGATGGAGCCGGGACCGGGCTCGACGACGTGTTCGTTGGCTGGTCTCGCGTCGAGCACGCCTTTGCCGATGATGGCGGTGAGGATGATTGCTCCGCCGAGCAAGGTGGCGGCTTTGGGCTGCTCGTCAAGAACGAGGAAGACCCACATCGGCACGAACACGGTTTCGGTCTGGGCGAAGATGGCCATTGCTACTGCGGGCACAGTTCGTGATGCTGCGTTGAACAGCAAGGTTCCTACCACGATGAACACGGCGCCGTGCAGCAGAGCGTACGAGGTGTCGCGTGCTGGCGGAAGCAGAGTGTTGCCGTTGCTGAGCGTGACAATGCCGCAGACCACAATCATCAGCGCGGCGTATCCGGGAAGTGCCGGCGACCAGTCGCGCTCGGGGTCTGAGCGAACGCACACGGTGTAGACAGCGAAGCCAAACGCAGATCCCAGCGCGGCCATGTTGCCGGCCATGTTGCCCGCGCTGAGATCAGAGAGCACCATCACCGCAAGGCCTAAGAGGGCGAGTGCAATCGCCGCGATCGTGACCCGAGTGAGCCGTTCGCCCAAAAAGATGCGGGCCAAAATGACCGCGATTAACGGAGTGATCGACGAGAGAAACGCAGCGTTGGCGCCGGTGGTGGTCTTGAGCGCATAGACAAATCCGATCGAGGCCAAGAACAGCGAGGCGCAGCCGAGCAGCATTGGCTTGCCCGATGTAAACGCCTTCGGCAAGGTCCAGCCCTTGCCGCGGGCGAGACCAATGAATTCGACGACCACGATGATGCCGATCGAGCGCCAGATGAGGTATTGCCACGCATCGGCGTGATGCGAACTCTTGGCCGTGACTGCTCCGAAGCTCCACGTAAGTCCCGCGAGGCACGCCATCAACGAAGCGCCCACTGGCACACGTGTGTGCGTAGAAGGCGCTGCGGTGGTTGCGGTCACGGATACCAAACTTATAAGGGGTGAGCCGCGGAAGCGGGATGCCTCAGTGAATGGAGCTGGAGGGTGCGATTACGCGCCGTGTAGGAATTCGGTGACGTCGCCGTCGACGAATTCGTACTCTTTGCCTTCGACGCGCAGCTTGCCCATTTCGCGAGCCTGCTTCCACGAGCCAAGTGCAATGAGTTCGTCCCACTGAATGACTTCGGCGCGGATGAAACGACGCTGCAGATCGGTGTGAATGCGGCCGGCGCACTCGGGTGCCTTCGAGCCCGCACGGAAGGTCCATGCGCGTGTTTCTTTCTCGCCAGTGGTGAGGAAGGTGCGCAAACCGAGCAGGTGATAGGCGCTGCGCACCATGCGGAACAATGCGCCTTCGCCGAGGCCAAAGCCTTCGAGCATCTCGGCGCGCTCGACTGGATCGACGATGGTGGCCGCTTCGGCCTCGAGCTGCACGCACATACCGATGACCTCAACGTTGGCGCCGGCATCGTTGAGTTCGGCTCGAACACGAGCTTCAACTGCGGGGATGGTGTCGAGATCGTTTTCGCCCACGTTGACCACGACCAGCACGGGACGGTTGGTGAGCAAGAAGTGCGGCGCAAGTTGCTCTTGGAACTCGGCCTTCAGGTTGGCTCGGTACAGCGGGCGGCCTTCGCTGAGCGCATCGTTGGCGGCTTGGAGCGCAGCGATTTCGTCACCGAGACCCTTGTCGAGTTTCGAGGCGCGGATGGCTTGATTGAGACGCTTCTCGACGGTCTCGAGGTCGGCCAAGGCCAGTTCGATCTCGACGATGCGCAGATGCTCGAGCGGGTCGTCGGGGCCGGTGACGTCGCCGTCGACGAACGCACGGAGCACAAACACGATGGCATCCACTTCGCGGATGTTGGCGAGGAACTTGTTGCCCAGACCTTCGCCCTTGCTGGCGCCTTCGACGAGACCGCCGATGTCGACCACTTGCACCGAGGCGTGCACCAAGGTCTTGGTCTTGCTCATCACGGCGAGTTGATCGACGCGAGTGTCGGGCACCTTGGCCACACCAATGTTGGGGTCTTTGGTCGCAAACGGGTACGGCGCGGCAAGCGCACCGCCACCGGTGAGAGCGTTGTACAGCGAACTCTTGCCCGCATTGGGAAGGCCAACTAGGCCGAAACGTTCCATAACGCAGGTGAGGCTACCGGCAGCGCTGACCCGAGTGGCCGTTCGCTCGGTGTCGGGTCGCCGCTGAGTCAACCACGAATGCAGCTGATGACCTGCAGAGTCGTTGGCTACGCTGTTCGACGTGACTCCGGTTGAGGCCCTTGAGCGTGTGGTGCATTGCCTCGACCGTGCCAACGACAGCGGGTTCAAGGCCAAGGCGTTCACGCGGGCGCTCGAAGTGGTTCGGGGCATGTCGGCCGCCGAGGTGGCCGAACGGGCGGCGGGCAACACGCTCACTCAGCTCGAAGGTATCGGCGACAGTTCGGCCAAGGTGATCATCCAAGCGCTCTGCGGAGACTCCACGTATCTCGACGATCTCGATCGAAAGACTCGCATCTCGATGTCCCCGGGTGGAGCCGTCTATCGGGCAGCGCTACGCGGCGATTGCCACATGCATTCACGGTGGAGCGACGGTGGCGCCTCGGTCGAATCCATGGCCCACACGGCTCTTGCGCTTGGCCACGAATACATCGTGCTCACCGACCACAGTGCGCGGCTCACCATCGCCCACGGACTCGATCGCCAACGTCTGCTCGACCAACTCGGTGATGTCGGGTTGCTCAACGAACGCCTCGCCCCGTTTCGCATTCTCACCGGGATGGAGGTCGACATTCTTGAGGACGGTTCGCTCGACCTCGACGACGATCTGCTCGCGGAACTCGATGTGGTGGTGGCCAGCGTGCACAGCAAGCTGCGAATGGATTCCGATCCAATGACCGCCCGAATGCTGGCCGCCGTGAGCTCACCTCACGTTGATGTGCTTGGGCATTGCACCGGCCGACTCATTGGCAAGCGCCCCGAATCCACCTTCGATGCCGATGTCGTGTTCGGAGCCTGTGCGTCGTTTCGAACCGCCGTCGAGTTGAACTGTCGGCCTGAACGGCTCGATCCGCCGGCCGATCTGCTCAATCGAGCGATCGAGCTTGGGTGTTTCTTCGCGATCAATTCCGATGCCCATGCCACCGGCCAACTCGAGTGGCAGCCCTTTGGTTGCGATACCGCTAGCCAGCACGGGGTGCCTCTTGAGCGCATCATCAACACATGGTCCGCCGATGAGTTGTTGGCGTGGACTGGCCGCAGCAACCTTGCATCGCATTGATCTCAAGGTGGGTCAAGGTGGGAGCCGTCGATCCTGGCCGATAGAGTCGTCAGCTATGTCGAAGAAGACCAAAAAGCGCAAGGCCAGAATGCGCCGCTCGAAGGCCAACCACGGTAAGCGTCCAAACATGGGACGCGGCTAACACCACGTTGTCTGTTTCGCGGCATGACCACCCTTCCCTGCGGAGTTTCGTGGTTGTTCCCGTTGTTTGTCTTTTCGCCGTTCTGCAGCTTGTGAGCCCAACATGACCACAGTGGTCGAGCTCCAGCTCATTGCCGATCCCAACGCCTGGCGTTCCGCCGGATTCTTTGTCGACCTGTCTGACATGCTGCGTTTTGGCGGCATCCGTGTGCGCTGCATCGCTCCGAGCGAAGGCTCCGTTGCCGGAATCACCTCGTGGACCCTTGCCGATGCGCCAGACGCCACGGTCTCGGCCATCGATGGGCTGATCACCACCCATAGTGATGCGCCCGACCTTTCGCAGGTGGCCGTCACTCATCCCAACGGCGTCACCGGTATCGATCACCTCGTGATCTACACCCCCAACCTTGAGGTCACATGCGATGCCATCGCTGCGGCCACTGATGCCCCGCTCAAGCGCATCCGCGAAGTCGGGCCGCTTCGCCAGGGCTTTCACCGACTCGGCGAACTGATCATCGAGGTTGTCTCGTTCCCCGAAGTTGCCGTTGAGTCGGCCACGTTTTGGGGCCTAGCGCTCAATGCTGTGAACCTCGCCGCAATGTTCGATACCTACGGTGACAACGTGATGTCGAAACCCAAGAACGCTGTTCAGCCCGGTCGACAGATCTCGTCGTTTCGCGAAGGCGCTGGCCTTGGCCTGCCGGTTGCGGTGATGACGGTTCATTCTCGCTGAGCCTCTGCTTTAGACTCGTCCACGTATGC
>JAPKZR010000233.1 GCA_026393695.1 Actinomycetota bacterium | reverse complement strand
GCAACGAGATATCTACCGTCGGCGACTCGAGCGCATGGCGCACATTGTCACGGCGTGGTCGGGGCTCGAGGTTCCGTTTCCGGCGGGTGCGTTCTACCTCTGGTTCGATGCTCACGACGGCTGGGAGTTCGCCGAAAAGTTCTCTACGGCTGCCGGCGCATTGGCGAGCCCAGGCGACTTCTACGGCGCTGGCGGGGCCAACAACGTGCGCATTGCCGTGGTGCAACCCGACGATCGAATTGAGCTCATCGCGAGACGCCTCGGAGTCAGTTGATGTCTGACCCAACACTCGCCAACCCAACGCTCGTCAACCCAGCGCTTCCGCCGATGCAGCTCGCGGCGCGCGGTGTGCGACGCAAGGGTCCGCTTGGTTTGGGATTGTTGTTGCTGCTTGGCGGCCTTGGCGCGGGTGCTGTGTTGTTCGTCAACGCTGGTTCGCAATACAAGGCTGCGGTGAGCAATTTGCAGCGCAGCCCGGTGGGCTGCGATACCGGTCTCAATTTCACGTCTACCGGCACGTTCACGTTCTATATCGAGACCGTTGGCAGCGTCGGCGATCTTGGCGGCGACTGTGTGAACGCGAATCGCTCCTACGCTCGGCCGCCCAATGCGCCGTTGCCTGTGGTTGCGCTCACGCTCAAAGACGCCAGCGGCACCGAGGTGCGCCTCGATCGAGCATCGGGTTCGAGCTACGACATGGGCGGATACGTGGGGCAGGCTGCACGCACGCTCACGATCGACCAGCCAGGTCAGTACACGCTCAGCGTTGAGAGCGACGCAAACGACTTCGCGATTGCAATTGGGCGTGACCCAGCAGGCGATTTCGACAACCAACGTCTCGTTGCACTCGTCGCGGCTGTTGGGGGACTGGTGCTCGGCGGAGGGTTCACTCTGCTCGGTCTGCGCCGCACGGTACGTGGGGCTGGCTCAGCGCAGGCCACGGCCGAGGTGCAGCAGTGGTGGCCCGACGATGAGGTGCAGTCGCTGTGGCGACCCGCATCGGAGCCATACGTGCTTGAGCCGCAAACGCCGGAACTCCACGCACCAGCGCCGCAAGAACCGGCACCGCAGCCAGCGAATTGGCCACCACCTGTGTGGCCGCCACCCACGCCGCCAGCGCAGTAAGGCGAGTTAGAGGCGGCGCATCACCGTGACGACGCGGCCGAAGATTTCGACCTCGTTGGCGGCAAACACCATCGGCGACAAGCGGCTGTTCGATGGCACCAGCGTGACCACGTTGCCCTTGCGCTGATAGGTCTTGACGGTGGCTTCTTCGCCGGGGATGCCGGCAATGACGATGTCGCCATTGGTTGCAGTGGCTTGCTGATGCACCACCACAAAGTCGCCATCGAGAATGCCCGCATCGATCATCGAGTCGCCGCGAACGCGCAGCATGAACAAGTCGCCGTCGCCGGTGAAGTCGGTGGGCATTGGCAAGAGCTCTTCGACGTTTTGCTGGGCCAACACATCGGTGCCTGCGGCAACATCGCCCACGAGTGGGATGTGGCGCACGGGGCGGCGCTCCATAGCGATGCCTGAGTTGGGATCGAAGCGAACCTCGAGAGCACGTGGCTTCGATGGATCGCGGCGCAAGTAGCCAAGCCGCTCGAGTGTGGCCAAGTGGCTGTGCACCGTGGATGGCGACGTGAGGCCCACTGACTCGCCGATCTCGCGCACCGAAGGCGGGTAGCCACGGTCCTGCATGTTTTGCTCGATGACATCGAGGATTTGGCGCTGGCGGGCGGTGAGCGAAACTTCTGTCATGTCGGGCAGCGTACGAGTGTTCGATAGCAAAGTCAAACACCCGTTCTAGAAACATTTGTTCGATCAAACGTTGACATCGAACGATCGTTCGGGCACACTACGTACGTCTGTTCGTCGAACACCCGATCGTGGGTGGTCGTCGCTCCGGCGGATTCATCATCAATCCACGCTGTTGGCGCAACCAGGAGACCAAGTCATGACCGCAACGCTGTACCCCGCACAATTCGGCGAGTTCGAGGTTCGCCTTGGCCTC
>JAPKZR010000099.1 GCA_026393695.1 Actinomycetota bacterium | reverse complement strand
CTTTCAATAACGACGGACAGCCCGCCGTGACCAACGAACGCGACATTAGCGCACCTCAAGGGGGTGATCGCGCGGATCAGCGCTGTTCGATTGTCACCTTTGCGGCGAACGAATCGGCCACTGCGGCACCGAGTCCCTTGGGCGCAGAATCGACACCGAACAGATTCAAGAACCACGCAGTGACCGCGTGCTGAATGATCGGGAAGGTGGTGGCAACCGGTACGGCTGGAGGAACGCAACCGTCGGCGCCAAGCTTGCGGAACTGAGGCTGGGCATCGAGGAATGCGCCAAGGCCTGAGGCCTCGGCGATGCCGATAATTCCCTTGCCCTCACCGAAGGTGCAGAAGTCGTCGAAGCCGTTGTGGCCGACGCCGTCGATCTGCCAGAACAGCGACGGAGTAGGCACCTTCAGGTAGGCATCGTGAGTGGTGCCCTGCGGCACGACCTGGTCGATGGCGCCCGACAAAAAGAAGCTTGGCTTGTCGGGGAGCGTTGTCTGCTCAGGGGCGCCGGCGCCGGTGAGAATGCCCGATGCCATCGAGACGTAGCCGTCGATGCGTGGGTCGAGCGATGCCTTCAAGATGGTGCCACCACCGGCTGAGTGGCCAAGCGCGCCAACACGATCGAGATCGACATGGCCAGCGAAAGGACTGGTGGCCGTGGTGTCCTGCGCCGTGACGTAATCGAGTCCGCCGAGCAGATCGTCGGCTGGGTCGGTGGGTACATCGGGCTTCAGGCCAGCCACTGCGTGATACAGGTCGCGGGTTGGGTGATCGGGCGACACCACGATCATGCCCCACGAGGCGAGGTGCGAGGTGAGAAAGGCGCTACCCACGCGCACACCCGAGTAGCCGTGGCTGTTGAGCACCACGGGGAACTTGCCGTCGGCGACGGCTGCATCACGTGTAGCTGGGTAGCTGTATGTAGCGGGGATGTCGGCCGTGAGGATGGCCTTGATGGCCGGCGCAACGAAATCGCGGATGTCGTATGTCTCGGTTCCTGCGCTGCCGGCAACGGCGGGGTACCAGATCTCAACCTTGATGTCGTTGGCGATGGTGACCGTGGTGACGCCCACCGGGTATGGACCCGGCTCGACGTAGGCATCGCTTTGCGTAGCCGGGTCGATGGTGGTGGTTGTGGTTTCGGCGTCGGTGGCGACCGTGGTTGTGGCGTCGGCGGTTGACGCAGATGGCGACGAGCTACTGCACGCTGCAGTGAGCAAGCCCAAGGCGGCGACCGTTGCAACAAGTGAGGGGTGAATGCGCATCAGATGATCGTGGCAGAAATGTGCGACCTTCATCGTGTTGTGGTGATAGTTCTGACGAACGAGCCGCGGAGGCGGTATCGTGCCGGAGCCGATGTGCACATTTGTGCCTCGCGGCGACGTGGCCGAATGGTTCAGGCAACGGCCTGCAAAGCCGTGTATCCGGGTTCGATTCCCGGCGTCGCCTCCATATTTCTTATGCCGCCGGAGTCGACGCCGGGAAACATGGTGAAGCTCTACGGAGCCGGGAACCATCCCAGGTAGAGCGCATCGAGCTCAGCGCTGTACTGCGAGGTCATGCCGCAGCCCATGACCTGTCCATCGACTGCTGACACGAGGTAGTCGCCGCCCTGTTCGAACGAGGCCGAGAGCTCAGGGTCCACGGTGCCGTCGGCGGTTCCCGTGGTAACCACCACCTGATCGGCGGTGCCGTTGGCGTACCACTTGGCGACATCGAGCGTGACGGTGTTACCCACAATCGACACCACAGCGCCGCGGAATGCCACCGTGCCGTCGGGCTGCTGGATCGATGCATCGAGTTGCATGCAGCGGGCACCTGCCGGCGACGGCGGAGCGAACGCCAATGCGATCGTGGTGGGAGCCTGAGCGTCGTCGCCTCGGAGAATGACAAATCCGAGGGCTGCCACGCCGGTGAGCGCTAGCCCGCTGATCGCGAGCATGAGCGGGCGACGGTGGCGTGCTGGTGAAGGCGCGGTGGGTGTGATGTTGGTCTGCATGATCTGCTCCATAAGTGCGGCGGCGCGAGGGCCGGTGGCTGACTCCATGGGTGCACGGTCCAGGCGGGCGAGCCGTTCGAACAGTTCGTCGTGTTGCATGTCGCCGTTCATGTCGCCTCCTTCTGACGCTCGACGGGAGTGTTCCCGACCCCTTTGTGTCCGGCACCGGCGCCATTCTTTCGGCCGAGCGCCACGGCAAGCCGGCCCTTTGCGCGGTGGATCCGAATCGACGCCGCATTGGCGCTGATACCCAGCACTACAGCGATCTCCCGAGGTGGCAACTGCTCCCACGCCCAGAGCCGAACGATCTCGCGGTCGTCGGCGTCGAGCGACGCGAGGGCAACCTCCAACGCAGGATCCGCCTCCACCGGCGAGGATGGGCGCTCGCCCATCAAGCGATCCATCAAACCTGCCTGCCGGTCTGCACTGCGCCGCCGGTTCGCAAGACAGCGGCGAGCCACGCCATAACACCATGGCAACACGGCGTCATCGGGCACCTCATCCAGTCGGCGCCACAGCACGAGCAACGCATCGGCCACCACATCATCGGCGGTGGCGGGGTCGGTGCGTCGCAGTGCGTAGCGCTGCAATGGCTCGTACACCACACCGAACAGCAGCTCGAATCTCGCTCGGCGATCGTTCACGCAAGGTCCATGTCTGCCAACGTCCGATTTCTTTCAGGATTTCCCGCAGTGCTCAGGTGACTACGACGACCGCAGCGGCCACCCGGTTCCCGGCGTCGTCCGTAACGCGCCTCAACAGCCGAAGCGGGGTTTGAGCGCGAGGCCTGATTAGATCTGTCTCCGTGAATACCTTCAGCCTCAAGGCACCCTCTTTCCGTCTCCCAGTGCGCACCGCTATTCGTTCAGGTGCGTGCGTTGTTGCATTTGCAACAATGTTGGGGTTGTCGTCATGCGGAAGCTCAAGCGGCACCGCCTCTGATGCATCTGTGCCTGCGCCGCAGGTTGTTCGCGAGCCACTCGGCCAGGCAACGCCAGCCAATGCGCCCGGCCAGACCCTCTATCTGCAAGAGGTCACCATCCCGGCGCACACCAAGCT
>JAPKZR010000073.1 GCA_026393695.1 Actinomycetota bacterium | reverse complement strand
TCACCGCCCTCGCTGAACCCGCCGTACTCTGCCGGAACGCTGAGGCCAAAGGCGCCCATGTCGGCAAGACCGCTGATGATCTTCTCGGGCACATCGGCGTTGTGGCGATGTACGTGCTCTGCCTCTGGGGCGATGACTTTGTCGGCGAATGCGCGGAACGTGTCTTGCACCATTTCGAAATCGCTGTCGAGGTGGCGGGGGCCAGCGAGATGCGCCAGCGATGCCAAGAACTCTGGGTTGCGGTAGGTCTCGAGGAACGAATGCGCGGCGTTGAGCGGAGCCGTCTCTACGCCCCACGCTGACTCGCGGCCGGTGATGCGAGTGATCAAATCGTGAGCCATGTCGGCGGTGTACGCGCAGGTGATCTTGCCTTCGGTGTCGCCCTTGGCGCCATAGTCGAGCAAGGCGCGTGCAGTGGCGACGGCCGAGGCAGCGTGAGCGATGTCGTAGGCAACGACTTGGTGGATATCGGGACCGCCATTCGCGGCGAGGTGGCGGATTGCTTTACCAACGACGCTTTGGGCGAGTTCGATAACTTCGTGGGCAGCCTGCAGATCGGGAGCGGTCATGGGCGCAAGATTACCGATCGACCAGTAAAACGCTGAATTTGAAGGACAAACGTCACGTTGGGTGGCAAACTCGGCCAATGGCCGATAACCCGCAACGACTGCTGAAAGTTTGCGTGTACTGCGGTACCAACCTCGGTGATACACCCGCCTATGAGCGCGTGGCCCGCGAACTTGGAACGGCGCTCGCCGAGCGTGGCATTGGGCTCGTGTACGGCGGAGGCAAGCTCGGTCTGATGGGCGCAGTGGCTGACGCAGCGCTCGCTGCGGGTGGTCATGTCATCGGCGTGATCCCGCAGAGTTTGATGCGCGCTGAGGTCGGTCACACGGGGCTCAGCGAGCTAGAGGTGGCCGAAACGATGCATATTCGCAAGGCGCGCATGGCCGAGTTGTCTGATGGATTCATCGCCTTGCCGGGTGGCTTCGGCACGTTCGAAGAGTTGCTCGAAGTGCTCACGTGGAACCAACTCGATTTCGTTCGTAAGCCGGTTGCTGTGCTCGATGTCGAAGGCTTCTATGAGCCGTTATTCGAGATGTTCGACCGTGCGGTATCGGCCGGATTCGTTCGCGAGGCGCATGCCCAACTCGCGCAACGAGCAACCAACGTGCAGCAAGCACTCGACATCGTGAGCGCTGCGGCGCCGCGTACGGTGAGCAAGTGGATCGACCCGAATGGTGCTACCGGCTGAGTGTTTTGATCTGGCGCAGAGCCTCAGCCATTGCGTCAAGCGATGCGCGCAGCATTGCGAGATCCACTGGCTGATCGGTTTCGGCGCGCAGCGCCACCACAGATTCGCAAGCGTTGCGATGTTGCTCGCCAAGAGCGTCGGCTGCCCAAAGACCTGCTGACGATTTTGAAGTGACGCCGCCCGTTGCTGCCGAGTACAACATGCGGCACGCCCCAAGGAGACACCACACGGGCACTGAACTGGGCAACGTGTCGGTGGGTCGCATCTCGCTCAGAGCGGCATCGAACTGATCGTGCACTGGCCTCCAATAGTGGCGGCTGTTGTCAGTGATGAAGCGCGCGAATTCGTCGGGGTCGAGCGGAATATCTAGTTCGGCTGCTTCAGCCCCGCGGACTCGGACGCCGTGTGTTGCAAGCGTGTGCCACGTGACGGGGTTGAGTTCGAAACACTCGGCATCGTGATGGAAATCGCCGTCGAGCGTCCACGGCCGGGTGACGCCTTGAGGTGACAACGTGAGGTCTCCCCACGCAAGGAATGGTCCATCAACTCGCGCCGACGGGCAACGCTCGACGAATACGGCATGCGCGGTCAGCAGGGTGGTGGCCATCTCTTCGTCGGCTGGTTCAGCGGTGATGGCCACGATGTCGATGTCGCTCGAATGCGGTTGCCAGTCGCCGAGTGCGACGGACCCAATTACGTAGAGGCCTTCGATTGATCGGGGAGCAATCTCGTCGTATGTGCTCATCCACGTTCGGATGGTCTCGAACCATTGGGCTGTCTGCGTCACTTCGAAAGTCTCGCACGGACTACGTTCGCGATGTGATTGAGTTACGTAAGCATCCACCCGGTGAGCAGTGGCCTACTGAGGCGTGGGCTGTTGGCAATCCTGAGCGAGAAGTAGATGCCGCCGCGGCCGAAGCGGCACTCCAGGCCATTCGCGAGACCCCCGAAGGTGCGGGCGTTCCGTTGGCAACCGTGGTGGTTCATCGCGGCCGCATGATCTACGAGCAATACGCACCGGGCTTCGATGCGGCGAGCACGTTTATCTCGTGGAGCGTTGCCAAGAGCATTGTGCATGCCGTGTTCGGCATCTTGGTTGGCGACGGACGCATCGACATCGATGAACCAGCGCCAGTGCCCGAATTCGTGGGCACCAACAAGGCTTCGATCACCGTTCGCGATCTGCTGGCGATGAAGCCAGGCCTCGAGTTCAACGAGGACTATGTCGACGAATCGACCTCGCATTGCATCGACATGTTGTTCGGCGCAGGCAACAACGATCATGCGCATTACGCCGCCAGTCAACAGCTGCTGCACAAGCCGGGCACGGTGTGGAACTACGCATCGGGCACCACAAACATCTTGGCCAGAATCGCCGGCGACATCGTGGGTGGTGGCGAGCAGGGCATGCGCGACTTCCTCAACGATCGTTTGTTTGCGCCGCTGGGCATGAGCAGCGCTGAGCCGAAGTTCGATGCAGCGGGCACGTTTGTTGGTTCGTCATACGTGTTCGCGACCGCTCAGGATTTTGCCCGGTTCGGATACCTCTACGCGCGCGATGGACAGTGGGAAGAGCGCCGCCTGCTGCCAGCCGGTTGGGTCGACTATGCCCGCACCCTCGGAGTGGTCGACCCTGACCCTCCGCACTTTGGCTACGGAGCTCACTGGTGGATCTGGACCGACCAGCCGGGCAGCTTCGCCGCCCATGGATACGAAGGCCAATACGTAATCGTCATCCCCGAACGTGACCTTGTGGTGGTGCAACTCAGCAAAGTTCCCTCGGCATTTCGGCCTCCATTGGTGGCCAAACTGCGGCAGTTGATCAACGCTTTTCCTTCGCTCGGCTGAACGGCGTGAGCAGTGAAGTCGCTGGACAGTGTTCTGTATCGGCTAGCAAATAGGGATGGCCAACGACCCGCGAGAGCTTCAGACCGTCGCGTCTGATGCCGCCGCGGCCAAAGTTGCTCGCCGTCCGCTTCGGTCGGTCGTCAAAATGGTGGCCTTCGCCGCGGTCATCTACTTCTTTGTTCTGCCGCTGATACCTGGATTCCGTAACGCTGCGCACGAGCTTCGTCGGGTGTCGCCGCTGTTGCTTGCGCTTGGCCTAGGGCTTGAGCTCTTGGCGTTGTATTCGTACTCGTTGCTCACGCGCGCAGCGCTTGGTGAGTCGGGTTCGCTGATTTCTTCGTGGCGCATGTTCCGCATCCAGCTCAGCACTCGCGCGCTCAGCAGCGTTGTGCCAGGCGGAACGGCTGCGGGCTCTGCGCTCGGCTATCGGTTGATGACGCTCTCGGGAATCCCAGGGCCTGACGCCGGCTTCGCCCTGGGTACAGCCGGACTTGGTTCTGCAGTGGTGCTCAACTTGCTGTTCTGGGCCGGGCTGATTATCTCGATCCCGTTGCGCGGGGTGAACCCCGGATACGCATCGGCCGCAATCGCTGGCGTTCTCATCATGGGTGTCGTCGCCGCGCTCGTGTTCGGACTTGTCGAGGGCCAAGCGCGCGCTGAGCGCGTGCTGCGTTGGATCGCTCGGCGAGCGCACCAGAACGAAGACCGGGTGGGCGCCGCCGTGCACCACATTGGCGATCGACTCGAAGAGTTGGCCGAGGACCGAGCATTGCTTGGTCGGGTCATTGGTTGGGCTGCGGCCAACTGGTTGCTCGATGCTGCTGCGCTCGGAGTGTTCCTCAAGGCCTTCGGTGGGTCGGTGAGCATCGATGGTTTGATCATCGCCTTTGGTCTCGCCAACATCGCTGCGGTCATTCCCATTACGCCTGGCGGTCTCGGCGTGATCGAAGCACTGCTGATCTCTACCCTCGTGGGCTTCGGCATGGCCCGCAGCACAGCCACGCTTGGCGTTGCTTCATACCGCCTCAGCCAGTTCTTCTTCCCGATCCTGCTCGGGGGTCTGAGCTATTTGAGCCTGCGACTTGGGCCGTGGTCGGTCGAGCGTCGAACAGCGCTGCGGCCTCTGCGCGAGGTGGCTACCGAGGCTGCCAATGTTGGCGAGAGCCCACTCGACTTCGACGAACGCTTTGCTCCGCGTCGGCCCAAAGGCGACCGGACCCGCGAGCTCGAACGCCAGGCTCAACTGTTCGACTCAACGTTCCTTGATGGCGACGACGATGCGGGTTCACATCAGCTCTACTAGCGTTTGACCCATGAGCATTTACGAACGCCCCTTTGGTCGCTGCCTCGAAGACTTCGTCGTTGACGACATCTATAAGCACTGGCCTGGAAAGACCATCACCGAATACGACGATCACCTGTTTTGCATGATCACGATGAACCACCACCCGCTGCATACCAACGATTGGTTCGCAAGCGAAAGTGTTCAGGGTCGCAACGTGGTTGTGGGCAACTTGGTGTACTCGTTGTGCCTCGGCATGAGTGTGCCCGATGTCAGCGGCGCAGCTATTGCCAACCTCGAGGTTGAGACCTTGCAGCACAAATTCCCTACTTTCCATGGCGACACCATTCACGCCGAGACCCGGGTGCTCGAAGTGAAAGAGTCCTCATCGAAGAACGATCGCGGCACGGTGCTGGTCGAGACCAAGGGCTTCAACCAAGACGGCAAAGAAGTGTGTTACTTCCGTCGGCGGGTGATGGTCTGGAAGCGTGACTTCGCCCCCGCCCGACGTCGTCCATACGACGGCCAAGACGTGTGGACCAACAAGCCCTCCTGAATTGGGGGTTGCCGCAGCTGCGCGACCTGCCGTGGCGACACACGCGTGATCCGTGGGCGGTGCTCGTGAGCGAGGTCATGCTGCAGCAGACGCAGGCCCATCGGGTGATCCCGAAATGGCACGCGTTTGTCTCGGCGTATGCAACGCCCGCGCAGTGCGCCGATGCGGCATTGGGCGACGTGCTCGAACTATGGCTCGGATTGGGTTATCCCCGACGGGCGCGAAACTTGCAGATGGCGGCGCAGCAGATCTGCGCGCTCGGCGAATTTCCGCGCACGCTCGATGGGCTGCTTGCCTTGCCCGGGGTGGGTGCCTACACGGCGCGAGCTGTGCTGGCGTTTGCCTTCGAGATTGATGCGGCAGTGGTCGATACCAACATCGCTCGCGTGTATGCGCGCGTCGGTGGCGTGTCGCTCACCGCACGACAGGTGCAAGCCGCGGCCGATAACGCATTACCGGTTGGGTATTCGTGGGAGTGGAACCAGTGCCTGATGGATCTTGGGGCCACGCTGTGTCGTCCGCTGAACCCGGCATGCGGTACTTGTCCGCTCGAACCGCAGTGCACCTGGCGGGGCGTTGGTGATGATCCTGCGATCGGGTCGGCTGGCGTGAGCACGCGCCAGAGCCGGTTCGCTGGGTCAGATCGTCAGGGCCGCGGTCGACTGATGAAGGCCGTTGCAGATGGGCCGGTGCCCGTGCCTCAACTTGCCCACGCGATGGGCTGGCCTGACCAACACGAGCGGGCTGGGCGCGTTGCGGCGACGTTGGTTGCCGATGGACTCGTGGTGCTCGATAACCAGTGGTATCGCCACCCCTAAGCGGGTGCGGGGGTTACTTCTCCTGCGCGGCGGTAATGGCTGCCACGATCTCATCGAAGGCGGCATCGGCATACGCCGACATTTCGTCGTCGGTGCGATCTTGGATGGGGTGCGGCGTGAACACGCGAGCCACCGTGGGGAAGCCCAATGACTTCGACTGCGATTCGGCAGCGGTGACGAATTCGCCAGAGGCGACAAACACGCCGGGGATGCCGCGGCGCTCGAGATCAACGATGTCGTGCACACTGCACGACGTACAACTGCCTCAATCGGCGAGCGCTTCGATGACCACATGACACTGGCTGGCGATCTCGTGGCGGAGGTCTACCGGGGCCGGTTTGGTAAACGTGGGCTTCCGGAACCGCTTGACCTCGGCACCGATCTCGACGAGACGCGTTTCGAGTCGATTCAAGAACACGTCGCCGCGGGCTTTGGAGATATCGAGCAGACCAACCGTGAGGCCAGCGAGCGTTGCTGGGCGTGTCAAGCGGGTGATCTCTGCCACGCGTCGTTCGTTGGTTGGGTCGAGCAGAACTGCGCTCATAAGCAGGCTCCTTCAGTCATTGCAGGAATCGTTGTGGTCAGTATCGCACGGCGCGGGTGACGGGCTGGCTGCCGACCTCGCCATTCGCCCAGCCGCCGATGATGACAGAGAACAGGCCAGCTCCGCCGCCCGCGTGAACGAGCAGCAACCCATCGGGTCTGAACTTGGGCAGGGTGAGATGTTCGAGATGGCCAGGAATACCTTCGGCGATGCCGTGCGCACCCCGTGCGAGATCGGTGCCGCTGATCTGTAACCGCGAGTGGATCTCCTGCAGCACGCGTTCGCGATCCCAGCCCGCGTCGCTGAACACGCGGGCATGCTCGGGGCCGATGATGATGACCGCGTCGAACGCCAGGACCAGCTTGGGGTTATGCAACGTGCGCAGGCAGCTCGCGAACGTATTGGCCAAGCTGTCAGGGTCGCGGGCGAGCTGATCGACAACGCAACGCGGCCCTTCGCCAGCGAAGACCGTAACGGCATCGGCGCCATCGGCAATCCCGCGAGCGGCCGCCAGCGATGACCACGGCGAACCGAGTTCGTCTTCTGCGAAACAGAAGCTGAGCTTGCCAGGATTTCCGTGTGTAGCGCGGTCTACCTCGCCGGGGCGGCCGCCACCCACGTTGCGGATGACGAGTTGCAAGGCGCGGCCGATAGTGAGGTTGGCGCGGTTGCCTTGGCCGAGCACGTTCATTCCCGAGTTCATGCCGATGTCGCGCGTGCCTGGACCGTTGCAGATGACAACGGGACCCACGGGCATGGTGGTGGCCAGCACACCGTGAATGTTGAACTCGTTGGTACAAGCGGCCTCGAGTGCGGCGAGCACCCACGGGAAGTATTCGGGTAGGCAGCCCGCCATAACGGCGTTGATCGCCACTTTCTCGACCGTGACCTCGATGAGATCGGGTGGCACGATTGCCACGATGTCGCTGGGCGCGCGGTTGGTGCCGGCCAGCATCCGCAGCACGCGGGCCTCGGTTGGTGGAACTACGGGCAAGCCGTCGGTCCAGCCGCGGTTGAACAATGCCTCGATCTCATCTTCGGCGTCGGCAATCTCAACACGCCGTGCTCTCAACACGCTGCCGCTGAAACGAGCGCGCAGTTCGTCTTCAAGGTTGGGATCAACCGACAGCGAACCGCATCCGGGACGCATCACGCTGAGGTCGGTGCCGAGATCGTCGATTCCGGTGAGCGCCTGCCATGCGGCGCGGCTCCAGCCCACGCTGCGATCTACTTCTTGACCGTCGATGACGCGCAGCAATGTGGGCACTGTCTCGATGTCGTGGTGCCAACTGACCGAGAGGTCGGCGTCGTGTATCGCAGTGAGGTCGGCAGGAAAGCTTGGGTCGTCTTGCGTGTAGATGGTGAGTCCAACTTCGGCGGCGATGCGAGCAAGCACTGGGGTGACCATGACGCATGTGGCGCACTCGCGTTTAACGATCGCAACGAGTCCGTTCGGCAGGCTTGGGCGCTGGCTCATGATGCGACCGTAGCGTCTGGGACGGACGTCACAAGCGTCCGGTGATTCTGCGGGGTTCTAGAGTGTCTACATTGATCGCCGCGGTCTGATGAGTGGGGACAACGTGAAGAATCAGAACCAAATTGCCGTCACGTTCCGAGGCGTCCGAGGCTCGACACCGTGCCACAGCGAAGCCACTGCTCGATACGGCGGAAACACGTCGTGTGTCTCTCTTGCGATCCCCGGCAACGACCCCATCGTCTTCGATCTCGGAACGGGCCTGCGTTACTTCGGGCTTGAGCAGCCAAACGACGGCACATTTCGTGGGCATTGTCTGCTCTCGCATTTGCATTGGGACCACACCCAAGGTCTGCCGTTCTTCACGCCGATCCTGCATCCGGGTTCGCAGTTCGACATCTATGGCCCTCCGCAAGAAGACGGCCGCACCTTTAGCGATGTCATGCTCGACGCCATCAAGCCGCCGTTGTTCCCGCTTGAACTCGATCGATTCCCTGGCACGTTGCGCTTTCACGATGTGACCGACAACGACTTCACGCTCGGCGAAGCCGGCGAGGTGCACGTCAAGGCTCGGCTTGTTCCGCATATCGGCCCCACGTGCGGCTACCGAGTCACTTGGAACGGAATCTCGATTGCCTACCTGAGCGACCATCAGATGCCGTACGACGGGTCGATGAGCGCTTCACCAGCAGCCCTTGAACTCATCGATGGTTGCGATCTCTTGATTCATGATTCGCAGTACCTCCCTTCAGAGTTCGCAATCAAGAACACCTGGGGGCATTGCACTGCCGAGTACGCCGCTTGGATCGCAGCCGAAGCAGGCGCCAAGAAGCTTGCGCTGTTCCATCACGATCCCGGTCGTTGCGACGACTCACTCGACGTGGTTCTCAGCGAGATCGCTCGGTTGAGCGAGGTTGCCGGCGTCGAGGTATTTGCCGCCGCCGAGGGTCTCACCGTCTACGCGTGACACTCGCATTCGCTGCTGGCCTTGTCCTTGGCATTGCGTTCCTTGCTGCTGGCGCGGCCAAGGTCGCCGCCGGTCCGCTGTGGGCGCAGCAGGCTCAAGCGATTGGGGCGCCACGAGCCTCAGTGGCTGTCGTGCCCCCGCTTGAGATTGTTCTCGGCGCATTGTTGTGCACCCGCGTCGCCCCCGCAGTAGTTGCGGTCATGGCGCTTGCACTACTGGCAATGTTTACGACGCTCATCATGGTGCGACTTGCCCAAGGCAAGCGACCCCCGTGCGCGTGCTTTGGCTCGTGGAGCGCCCGCCCGTTGGGCTGGCGTCACTTACTGCGCAACGGTGTGCTGATGGCCCTCGCCGTAGTGGTGCTGATCGGCTGATCGGCAGATCAGCTTCTTGGCGCTTAGGTCGTTGCAGCTAAGAACGCGAGGACCCGAGCTTCGTCACGCCACATTTCGTAGCGCCCGCTTGGACCGCCGTGTCCGGCACCCATCTCGCATTTGAAGATGAGCGGGACATCGTTGCCGCGAATTTCGCGTAGCTTCGCAACCCACTTGGCTGGCTCGTGGTAGCTCACGCGAGGGTCGTTGAGTCCTGCTGTCACGTAGATGGCGGGATAGTTGTGAGGGCCCAGATTGTCGTAGGGCGAGTAGCTCAGCATGTAGCTCGCCGAGGGCTCTTCGCGCGGGTCGCCCCACTCTTCCCACTCGGTCACCGTGAGCGGCAGAGAAGGGTCGCTCATCGTGGAGACAACATCGACAAACGGCACTTCGGCGATTGCCGATGCAAACAGATCGGGGCGCATGTTGATGCACGCTCCAACAAGTAAGCCGCCGGCGCTTCCCCCGCGCAGCGCAACTCGGCCCGAGGCCGCCCAACCGGCTGCGACAAGGTGCTCGCAGCACGCAATGGTGTCGCTAAAGGTGTTGACCTTAGAGAGCAGCTTTCCGTCGAGGTACCAACGACGACCAAGTTCGCCTCCGCCGCGTGGGTGTACGACAGCGAAGGTCCAGCCGCGATCGATGAGCGACAAGCGAGCCACCGAGAACCAAGGTGGAAGGCTGATCTCGTATGAGCCGTATCCGTAGACGACGCAGGGAGCGGAGCCGTTTGGCACAGCATCGTTGAGGCGCATGACATCTACCGGAACGCGGGTGCCGTCGGGCGCAACGGCCCATTCGCGGGTGGCGGTGTAGCGACTGAGGTCGACACCCGGCACTGGCTTTTGCTTGAGCAGAGTTCGGGTGCCGGTGGTGAGCTCTTCTTCGAAGACCGATGCAGGTGTGGTGAACGACTGATACGAAAAACGCACGGTTTTCGTTTGCCATTCGGGGTTCGACTCGAGCTCCACTTCGTGCGGTTCGAGGCCGAGATCAATCACGTGCTCGCGGCCATCGGCCCACAACACGCGTAGACGCTGCTGAGCCTCGTGCCATTCGTGAACCACGAGATGGGTTGCGAATGGCTCGGCGCCCACAATGCGGCGCCCGGCCTCGTGCGCCAAGAACTCAGTCCATTGCGATGGCTCGGCCACCGGCGCGGTCATCACTCGAAAGTCTTCGGCCTCAAGGTTAGTGACGATGACAAAACGATCGCCCCAATGGTCGAGGTGGTACTCGATGTCGTCGGCGCGTGGGCGAACGATTGCAGGAATCGCTGTGGGGTCGCTGGCGGCGATGAGGGCAACTTCGGACGACACCTTGCTCGACGACTCGATCACGATCCACTTATCGCTGCGGGTGAGGTCTACCGAGACGAAGAACCGCTCATCGAGATCTTCGAACACCAATGCATCGGCTGCTTGGTCGGTGCCCATTCGATGGCGCCACACCTGAAACGGACGCATTGCTTCGTCGGGTTTCACATAGAGCACCCACAGTGCGTCTGAGTCGGCACCAGCGCCAACAGACCACGCACAGCCGCCCCACGCAGTGTCGGTGAGCGTGTCGGCAAGCTCGGCACCGGTAGACAGGTCGCGAAACTTCATGGTGTAGCGCTCGCTGCCATCGGTGTCGCTGGACCATGCCAGCAGGCGATGATCGGGGCTCACCGCGAACGCGCCGAGGGAGAAATACTCGTGTCCGTCGGCCTCGATGTTTTCGTCGAGCAGCACGTTGTCGGTAGCTGTTTCGCGAGATGCGCCGCGGCAATGAATCGGGTAGCTCTTGCCTTCTTCGGTGCGGCTTGTGTACCACCATGTGTCTTTGCGTACCGGTGCCTCAAGATCGGTTTCGAGCACGCGCGATTTGATCTCTTCGAACACAGTCTCAACGAATGTCGACTGGGTTGCGAAGAACTCGTCGGCATAGCGATTCTCGGCCTCGAGGTAGGCAATGGTGTCGGGATCTTCGCGGTTGCGTAACCAGGCCCACGGATCGCTGGCGGCTCCGGTGGGGCGTTGCCATTCGAATGGAATCTGTTTCGCGACGGGAGCGTTCATTGCCTGTGCAGGGTAGTGCTGTCCCGACCGAGCGCGTGAACGAATCGTTGGATACCCTGAGGGCCGTTATGCGGGTGTGGATCGACCAAGACTTATGCACCGGCGATGGGCTCTGTCTCGATCATTGCCCCGATGTGTTCGTGCAACTCGAAGACGGAATTGCCTATGTCGCCGAGGCCGGTTCACCGCTCAACGATCCGGGTGGATCGGGCAGTTTGGCGGTTGTGCCCGAGCGTGACTATCGAGCCGTAATCGACGCTGCCGAGGCGTGTCCGGGCGAGTGCATCTTTATCGAGATCTCTCCCGCGAACGCTGCGTCGGCGGCCTAGCGGCACCGCAGCTACTAGGGCCGCGCGATCCATTCGCTGAGCAGGTTGTGGAAGTGGCGTAACTTGGTCTCTTGGTAGTTGGCCAACGTGACACCGGGCTTGCGCATCGAGCGCAGACCGACCTGAATCCTGGGCAAGTTAAAGCTGTCTTGATTGAACACCCGCGCCAACATGCCGAGCTCGGGCGCTTCGGTCCAGTCGTCGTCGGGTCCGAGCCAATGAATGGGTACTGATGGAGGCTTCGGCTTCGATGGGTCGAAGGGCTCGAGGAACATGCACTCCATGACCGACATCTCATGGTTGTCGCCGTACGGGCGGAATCGATAGGTGATGCGGTTGTAGGCGCCCCACGGATGAAAGTTGGGGAAGAGCGTGTAGTAGATGCTCTCGGAGATCTCGGCGTCGCTGAGTTTGTCGGCTTCGTCGCCGATGGTCTTGCGCAGGTTGATGCGTGCGCCGTTGCCGGTAACCGATCGGGCAGTCATGCCGTCGGTGAGCACGATAAACGACGGTTGGTCGAGACGGCGGTCGGAGACGGCGTCGAACATTTCTTGTTCGGATGGCGTGTACGACAGGTGCGGGCTGGGCGTGCCGTTGGGCGTGATGGCGCGTGAGAAGTTGCCTTCGAAGTCGTATTGGCTGTTGGCGTCGCCGATGCCGGCAAGCAACTGTGGATGAGTTGCCACCACATGGAACGCCTCCATGAATGCCTCCTGCACAACCTTCCAGTTGGCGGGAAAGACGCGCGCGACGTGCACCGACTTGTAGCGATTCTCAAGCGGCCACTTTTCGAAGTGGCTGGGGAGGTTGCCGAGAAACGCCTCGAGTGATTCGCAGTTGGGATCCATGTTCACGAACACAAAGCCGCCCCACGTGCCCACCCTGAGCTCGGGCAGCGACCACGTGTCTGGATCGATGTGGGGGAAGTCCCACTCGCATGGCACCTGCTTGAGCGAACCGTTGAGGTTCCAGCAAAACCCATGAAACGGGCAGCGCAGCTCGGTGGCGTTACCGTCGTGCTCGCGCAGTTGCCGGCCGCGATGCAAGCATGCGTTGAAGTACGCCTTGATCTCATTCTCGCTGACGCGTACAACGAGAATCGATTGTCCGCAGATGTCGTAATTCAGCGTGTCGCCCACCTCGGCGATGTCGTCGGAGCGGCACGCCATCTGCCACACGCGGTTCCACACCTTGTCCTTTTCGAGTTCGTGGAACTCGCGGCTGGTGTACCGGCTGACAGGAATGTCGGTGTCGTCGGTAAAGTGGTAGCTCTGCCAGCGCAGCACCACGGGCACGTTCTCGGGGCGCGAGTCGGTGTCGAGCAGTTGCTGATACGAGATGCCTGGTGAGCGGGCCTCGCCTGGTGATGGTGGTTCGCTGAGCGTTGTCATTGCTGAAACTCCTTGCGGCGATCTGGAGGCGTGGTCAATCGGAGGTGAGCGCTTTGGCGGCTAGCTGGTGTCGATTCGGTAGTTGTTTGCCAGCGATCCACAGGCACAGGTGCGGGTCGGCTTGCTTGAGTGCGCCGCTGAGCCACACCCCATGCGCGGTGAACTCGCCAATGACGCCGTTCTTGTCGACGCTGATGGTGCCTTGCTCGGTGAGGTCGTAGGTGGCACCTGAAAGTGGGTGACGAATCGTTCGCATAAACCAGTACTCCCCAGTGGAAATGAACTGCTCGATCCGGAAATTACCTATCGCGCGATCAATTCTCTGCATCGAGCGTTGCGAGGGTTAGCGAGGACGGCGCATCCGGCCGGCAAACGCGCCGACGCTGATGAGCAAGCCGGCACAGCCAATGGCCGCTTCGACAGCGGCGACACCGGGAAATCGGTTGCGATCGCCAAGGGCAACGACGAGCGTGACGATTCCTGCGGCGACACCGATGTAACACGCCACACGGAACCGAGCGATGCCGGCCACCACCGCCGTGATAGGGGCCACGAACGGCAGAGCGATGATGACGAAGGCGCGTTGGTTGGTTTCGGGTCCGAGCCACCATGGTGCGATGCCAGCGACTCGGCAGGCTTGCCAAACTGCTGCGAAGCCGAGCAACACACCGATCCACCCAGCGATGAACAGTGTGCGCCACGCTGGCGTGAACTGCCCCGGATCAGGCGGTGGTTGCAGCCGAGGAGTGTAGAAGCCGGCCGGAGCGAGATCGTAGGTTTGGGGCAGCGCCGGAGGCATAAAGACCGGCGGGGCTGGCAGCGGTAGCGGAGGCCGTGGGAGCGGCTCAGCGGCTGGGTGTTCGGCGTCGTGGGGGAGGTCCATCTGGTGGGCAGCGTAGCCTTGATCAAACATGAACTCTCGCCCGCGCGCTGGGCGATGTGCCCTGTTGACAGGTACTCTTGGCGTTTCATGGATCAGGTGCCGTTCTCGAAACTCTCGATCTTCTTCCCAATGTGGAACGAGCAGGAATACATCGGTCGCGCCATCAACGCTGGCCGCCGCGCCTGTCTCGATCTCGTTGCTGCTGGCGAGATTGCCGACTACGAGCTCATCATCGTCGACGACGCGTCTACAGACGACACTGCGCAGATTGCCGATCGCCTCACCGAAGAGGATTCCCACATTCGGGTGGTGCATCATCCGGTGAATCGCAAGCTCGGCGGTTCCATCAAGACTGGGTTCGCTGCGGCCACTGGCGACTTGGTGCTCTACACCGACGCCGACCTTCCGTTCGACTTCGCCGAGCTCACCAAGGCAATTCGCATTATGCGCTTGTATGAGAGCGACATCGTGAGCGCATATCGCCACGACCGCACCGAAGAAGGTTCGTCTCGGGCCATCTACACCTTGATCTATAACTTTCTCATTCGGATGATGTTTGGCGTGAAGATGCGCGACATCAACTTTGCGTTCAAGCTGTGCAAGCGGAACATCTTCGAGCGCATTGAGCTCAAGAGTGAAGGTTCGTTCATCGATGCCGAGTTAGTGATCCGGGCCAAGAAACTCGGTTATACGGTCACGCAGTTCGGCGTCGATTACTTCCCGCGTACTCGCGGTGAGTCCACACTCAGCAGCCCATCGATCATCATCAAGATTCTGCGCGAAATGCGCCAACTGCGGTCCGAGTTGTTGCGCATCACCAAGGTCGTCTGAGGCAAATGAATTCCCCCCGACCCAGGGTCGCGATCAACCCGTCAAACCGTTGGCTTCCAGCCGCTGCTGCTGTCGGAGTGCTCGTTGTTGTCATCGCAATTGGCGCGTTTGGTGGCGGCGACGATGGCGCAGCCACCACCTCGCCGAATGGTGGTTCCGAGGGTCTCACGGTGCCAGCCAGCACGCTGCCCGGCGTCGTGATCGATACCTCGCCGGGGTCTGTCGTGAAGACCAATCTCACGCGTACGTTGCTGCTCGGCTTGGCTGGCGACGATGTGGCTCGATTGCAGACCCGACTCGCCGAGCTTGGATTCGCCCCCGGCGTGGCCGATGGTGCGTTCGGCGATCAAACGCAACAGGCCATTTGGGCGTTCGAGAAGTTGGTTCTGAAGACCCCGCGGGCCAAGGCCACGGGCAAGGTCACGAACAACATGTGGCAGTTGATTCAAGATCCCATCGTGATCCATCCTCGGCGCGCCGACGCAGCGATCGATCCACCGAAGACCCACATGGAGATTTACCTGCCTGAGCAGGTGGCCATTGTGTTCACGGCCAACAAGGCAACGCTCATCATGCATATCGCGAGCGGTACCGACCAAGAGTGGTGCGAAACCTTGCTCAAGGACACCGACGAGAAGGGCAACCCTGTTTTCCCGTCAATCGAGTCGGCCGAATGTGGCGTTTCAAAGACACCAGGTGGAGTGTTCAAGTTCACCCGCCGCGTGGTCGGCGAGCGCATGGGCCCGCTTGGTGGCATGTGGAACCCTGTGTATTTCAACAAGGGAATCGCGGTGCACGGCGCAATCAACATTCCGCTGGAACCCGCTTCTCACGGATGCATTCGAATTCACAAGCGAATCTCCGAGACCTTCCAGAACTACGTCAACATCGGTGACCGCGTCTTCGTGTGGGGCCAAGATGGCAAAGAGCCAGAGGCGTATACGAAGGAAGAAAGCTTGCCGATATTCAACCGCAGGGACCCCAACGCCACCACGACAACCAGCACCACCACCACGGTTGCCGTTGCCACCACGATTCCGGCTACCACCACCACACTGGCCAAGCCGGTAGCCACCACAACAACGGCGGCCATTGCAACTACTACGGCTGCGCCTCCAACCCCGTAGGCGCAACGTGTCACGATGTCTGCGTGACTTCGCTTCCCTACGACGAGTTTGGTTTGTTTCATGAGAATGCGGCCGAGTTCGGTCTGACACTCAATTCGCCCCCTGCGGTTCGCCGTGTCGAGGTAAACGTGCAGCCGGGCACCGACGAGTCATCGGCTCGCTTTGTGAGCGCACTGGTGTGGGGCAGCGGCGATCCACAGTTGGTGCTCGTGCATGGTGGGGCGCAGAACGCTCACACGTGGGACACCGTCGCTCTGGCTCTTGGGGTTCCACTGGTGGCCGTAGACCTTGCGGGCCACGGGCATTCGGGGTGGCGCGACGACGGCGCCTATACGCCCACCAACTTGGCCGACGACCTTGCCATCGTGGTGGGGCAGTTGGCTCCTCACGCTGTTGCCGTGGTTGGCATGTCGCTCGGTGGCCTCACGAGCATGGAGCTTGCGGCGCGGCATCCCGAATTGGTGCGCCGCCTCGTGATGGTCGACATCACTCCCGGCGTGAACCAGCAAAAAGCGAAGGCCGTGATTGATTTCGTCGATGGTCCACAGACCTTTGCCAGCTTCGACGATCTGTTGGCGCGAACCATCGAGCACAACCCCACTCGCACTCAGTCGTCGCTGCGTCGCGGCATTTTGCACAACGCCCATCAATCGGCCGACGGTAGTTGGCAATGGAACTATGACCGTCGCAGTCACGCTCGCTCGCGAGACCCCGAGACGGCCGCGGTAGCCGATGTTGTTGTCGATGCAGCCAGCGCGTTGTCGCCGCTGTGGGACGACTTCGGCTCGATCCGCTGCCCGATGTTGTTGGTGCGAGGCTCGCTCTCTCCAGTGGTCGATGACGCCGATGTGGCAGAGGCCACGAGGCGTCAGCCCACACTGCAGGTTGCTGTGATCGATGGTGCCGGCCACAGCATCCAAGGTGACCGTCCTCGCGAACTCGCCGACCTGATTCGACACACCGTTCTCTAACGAATTGTTTAGGTGGGTGTCGGTAGCGCGCTCAGTCGGCAGTGAGCCGCTTGGTGCATTCGCCCAGTCCGTCGAGCACGCCGGTTCGAAAGCTGCTGATCCTGTCAAACGCGCTGGCAGCCGGCGGCCGACCGGTGATGTCGTCGTTGATCAACGCCGTTGTAATCACTTCGTCGAGGTCGCCCGGAGAGATTGCAAAGGGCTGACTTTGCGAGTCGGTTGGGACGATGTCTTTGGTCCACACTCCGGTGAGGCAGTCGTTCATCAACGCTCGGTCTTTGCCCGCCAGGGTGCTGTTGAGCTGAGTCTGCACGGCATCGCTCCACGCATTGCTCAAGAGGTAGCCAATCGAGAAGTCTCCGTAGCTGCTGTAGAGATTGATCGCGAAGTCATTGTCGTACGCGATCAAGTTGATGCTCGGGCAGTAGACCACATTTGATTTCCACTGCGCTGGCGTTACACCGCCGCATGTTGGGTAGGGGCCGTCCTGGTTATACGCAATGACGGTAGGAGCTTCAAAGGTGAGCTGGTTGGTGGTGAACGTGGCCGACCAGAATCGCTTGAGATCGTCGGTCACGCTGGCCTGCAGATTGCCGTACGGCATGTTGCCTTGGTTGGCGATGTCGTCCGTCGATGTGAACGTGAGGTTGATCAACGGCAGGGGAGTGTCGATGAGCGGCTTGCATGCTTGGGCGCCACCGATGAAACCGTGCTGAAAAGCGCCGACCCGATCGAACGCTGTGCCGTGTCCACCTTCTTCAAAGACGGTCTCCCCAATCGTTGGATCCAGTGGGTCGCGCACGAGCACCATCGCAGCGAGTCCGGCTTTGACTTCGGCATCGGTGAAGGTCACAAGACTTGATTCGCCGCGGGCTGCGTGCGCTGACCAAGCGCCAGCGAAACAGTCGGCTTGCTGCTCGGTAACCACCGTTGGCTGTTGCAGATCTAAGACGCCGGAGCGTTGCTGGATCGCATGCCCAAACTCGTGGGCGATGACCGTGGCAACGGCGCTCGTGCCGAGCTGCGCAGCGAGATCTGGCAACAGCTTGTCGTCGTCCCACGCAATGAGGTCGCCGCAACTGAAGTAGCGAGCGTTGTCTGCGATGTCGTTGAAGGAGAGCTTCTCATCGCACGCTTCGACATCGTCAGAGCGAGACGGATACATCGCATAGAAGCCGCCGCTGAACTCGCGGTATGGCTCGTCGTAGACCTTCGGAAATTCGGATCGCCAGAAGTCTTGAATGTCGGCAACGACGTTGTTGAGGTAGCTGTCGTATTCCTTTGGGGTGCGATTGGTTCCGAAGTTGACAGTGGCGTCATTGGCATCGGTTGGGGTGCCCGGCGTTGTCGCTGGCGTTGTTGCGTCGGGGACCGAAGTGTCTGGGCTGCGCGCAGCGAGCGACAGCGATCGGCTGATACTGAGGCCGGGGTCTGTTGAGCTGCATGCGGCAAGCACGAGACAACCTGCCGCCACCAGTATCGACAGCTTGTTGCGCATGGTCGCAGCTTAGAACGGCTTGCATCACTGGTGAAGTCGCTGACGGGGGTGTTGATGCTCCGACAGCGGGTGGCTCCTACCGGGGGTGGTAAGTACTTGAGTCATGTCTGACGTTGAACGCCCCGACGCACCCGACCGCGACACGTTGTTGCAGATGTTCGAAATCCAGAGTCGCATCAAACTGTGCGACGAGCGGTTTCGCAGCATGTTGATGAGCGGCCAGATCCGCCTCATCTACTACTCGCCACGCGGCCAGGAATGCATTAGCGCGGGTTGGGGTGTGCACCTTCGTCAAAGTGATTACGTCGTCACGATTTATCGCGGCCTGCACGATCATCTCGCCAAGGGTGTGCCGCTGCGCGAGTTGTGGGCCGAGTTCCTCGGCCGCGCTACCGGCACGTGCAAGGGCAAGGGCGGGCCGATGCACGTCACTCATCCTGAGTCGGGATTGATGGTCACTACGGGCATCGTCGGCGCTGGCATCCCCATCGCGAACGGCTTTGGCCTCGCGGCTCAACTCAGTGGCACCGATCAGGTCACGGTCGTCAACTTCGGCGATGGCGCCTCAAACATCGGTGCGTTCCACGAGGGCATGAACTTGGCCGCTGTGTGGAAACTGCCCGTGATTTTCGTGTGTCAGAACAATCTGTACGGCGAGCACACACCGATGAGCATGTCTACCGGTGTCGAATACATCAGCGAACGTGCGGCCGCCTATGGCATGCCTGGCGTCACCGTCGATGGCAATGATCCCATTGCCACCTGGAAGGTGATGGGTGAGGCGGTTGAGCGCGCCCGGTCGGGTGGTGGCCCAACGTTGGTTGAGGCGCGCACGTATCGATTCTGGGGCCACCTGATGGGCGACGCGATGGAGTACATGGACAAAGCCGAGCGCAAAGCAGCGATGGCGGCCGATCCGGTGGTGCTCTACCGTGCATGGCTCATCGACAATGGCCACGCAACCGAGGCAGCTTTGGTTGAGATCGAAGAGCAAGTCACCGCAGCGATCGACGATGCTGTCGAGTTCGCTCTGAATAGTCCGCAGCCCGATGCGAGCGAGTTGTATACCGATGTGTTCGGCGACGAATCTGCCGCCATGTTGAACGGGGCGTCACGATGAGCGAGCCACGAATCATGCTGACAGGTATGGCCATCAATGAAGCGATGGACATTGCGATGACGCTTGACCCCAAGGTGTTCTTGTTGGGCGAAGACATTGCTGAACCATCGGGTGGCGTGTACAAGGTGACCAAAGGTCTGTCCGAGAAGCACGGGCTCCACCGGGTTCGTAAGACGCCAATTTCCGAGCAGGCCATCGTTGGCGCGGCCATCGGCGCAGCGATTGCTGGCTATCGGCCCGTCGCCGAGATCATGATGATGGACTTCCTTGCGGTCTGTCTCGATCAGGTCACCAACCACGCTGCCAAGATTCGCTACATGTCGGGCGGGCAGACCACCGTGCCGATGGTGATTCGCACCTCGGCGGGCGCCGGCATGGGCTTCGGCGCTCAGCACTCAGCCATGCTCGAGACGTTTGCGGTTCACTCACCCGGTATGAAGGTTGCAGTGCCATCAACGCCGGCCGATGCGAAGGGGTTGTTGCTCACCGCGATTTTCGACGACGATCCAGTGTTGTTCGTCGAGCAGATGATGATGTATTGGGACAAGTCGTATGCGGGCGAAGTTCCTGCTGGCGATGTACGCGTGCCGTTTGGCAAGGCGGCCATTCGTCGTGAAGGCGCCGATGTCACGCTCATCTCATACGGACGTCAGGTGCACGATTGCGCAGCCGCTGCAGAGTTGTTGGCCGCCGATGGTGTGTCGTGCGAAGTCATCGACCTGCGTACCTTGGTGCCGTGGGATGAAGCCGCCGTCATGCAGTCGGTTGGTCGCACGTCGCGGGCTGTTGTTGTGCACGAGGCGGTCACCCGCTGTGGGTTCGGCGCCGAACTCTCGAGTCGCATCCACGAAGAACTGTTTGGCCAATTGTCAGCGCCGGTACAGCGAGTTGGCAGTGCCAATACGCCCGTGCCGTATGCCTCAAACCTTGAGGCCGATTTCATCCCCACAGTGGCCGACATCGTGGCGGCGGTTCAACGAACTCAGGGCTAGTGCCGCCCAGCGTTGGCTAGATCTGGGCGAGCAGTTTCTTCAGTTCGGCGATCTCGCCTTGCTGGGTGTGGCTCGATGCGTCGGCCATCGCGCGCACCTCGCTCGTGGCAGCGTTCGTGGCTGCGAAATCGGACATGTGAATGCCGGCTTCGTGGTGGGCGACCATGAGCGCGACGAACTGCTTGTCGGCTTCAGAGCCTTTGGCTGCAATGAACGACTTCAGGTCACTTGGCGTGGCGAGTCCGGGCATACGGTCGAGCGGCATTGCGGGGTGATCCATCCACACCATGGCGGTGCCACTCTCGTTTGCTTCGGCCTTGCCGTACTCGCGGAGCAGCTGGATCATTCGTCCGATGTCTACGGCTTGACCGAAGGCGATCTCTTTGGCGATGACATGAAAGATCGAGTTCGTCCCAGGCTTTGCGATGTAGATCAGGGCCATCTCAACGGCCTGCTCGTGATGCGCGCGCATGTCTTGCAGGTAGCCGATGTCTACGGCGTTGGGCTGGGGTGTGGCGTTGCGCTCGCCGATCACGAAACCTGCACCGGCGGCGAGGATGATGGCGGCTAGAAGAACCGAAATCAGGTTGCCTCGGTGATGCCACCACGGCAGGACAATGGTTTGTGTTGAGGCGTCTGAGCCGTCGTCTGTGCCAGGGGTTGGGTTACTCACGGTTCGTAGCTTCGCATGCTTCATTGATAAGACACATGTCATGTCTGTGCCCATCTCTATTCCAAAGCTTGGCGTTTCGATGACCGAAGGCACCCTCGTCGAGTGGATGGTCAGCGACGGGCAGCCCGTTCAGGCGGGCGATGTGCTGTATCGCATCGAAACCGACAAGGTCGAAAACGATGTTGAGTCTCCGATTGCGGGTGTGATTCGAATCGTGGGTGTCGAGGGCGAGACCTACGCGGTCGGCGTCCAAATCGGGTCGATCGAGTAGGTCGCAGTGCAGCTTGCTGGCAAGGTCGCGCTGGTCACTGGGGCGGGCGCGGGCATTGGGCGGGCAAGCGCCGAAGCGTTCGCAGCCGTTGGCGCGAGCGTGGTGGTGGTCGATCTCGATGAGGCGGCGGCCATCGTTACGGCCCAACGAATACGTGCTGCGGCGGGCACGGCTGTTGCAGTGCAGGCCGATGTCTCGCTGGCCGCCGACATCCGCCGGATGTTCGATGAGGCGACGCGGGTATTTGGTGGGGTCGACATTGTCCATAACAACGCTGGGCTTATTAGCGGCGAGCCGCTTTGGCCTGATGGCTCGCTCGAGCGGGTAGCTGCTGTGATCACTGTCAATCTTGGCGGCGTTGCGATGGGTACGCAGCAAGGCATCATCGAACTGCGCAAGCGTGGTGGGGGAGCCATCATCAACTCGGCTTCTGTCGCTGCCTTGGGTCCGCTGCCATCTGACCCGGTGTATTCGGCGACGAAGGCTGGCGTGGTGCGCATTGTCGAAAGCTGTGTTGGGTTCGCGGCCGAAGGTATTCGGGTGAACGCAGTACTGCCCGGAATGGTCGATACCGACATGACGATGAAGCACACCGGAGACGGCACCCGCCCAGCGGCTTGGCTGGAGCCGGTGCTTGCGTCCACCCGACTGCTGAGTGCTGCCGAGATCGCAGCGGTGGTGCTTGAGCTGGTGTGTGACGACACGGCCGTTGGCGAATGCCGGGTGATCCGCAACCGTTACGCGAACGATCCCGCCTGAGCACTGGGCTCGAGGCGGGATCGTTGTCGTACTTCGGACAAATTGCGGACCATAAAGCTGGCCCGTGAGTACTTACTTGGTGACGTTTGCCGTGCGGCGACGCATCGCAACAACGATGACCATGCCAACGCCCAACAGCAGTGCGAGCGCAGCGAAGTTCAGAATCGACGATGAGTCGGAGCCGGTAACCGGAAGCGGGTTGGCTGGCACGGCGACGCTGAGCGCCAACGAGGCGGTGAGTGGGCAACGCACATTCGTAGTGGTGGCAGTGACCGTGTAACGGCCTGCAGCGGATGGCATGGTTGCGGTGAACGATGCGGTTCCGTTTGCGGCAGCGGTGGCGGTGCCGACTGCGGTGCCGCCGATGGCGAATGCCACTGAGGCGCCCGAGCAGAAACCGGCAGCCGAAAGCGTGACCGATGCGCCAGGTGTTGGGGTTGCCGAGCTGCTGGACACAGTGGCGCTGCCTGGTGGGTAGGCCGCGTGTGCCGCGACAGGGCTGAGACCGACCAAAGCCAACATGCTGATGGCAATTGCGAGCAAGCGCTTCACTTGAATCCTCCAAAATAGATTGAGGGAACTATAGCCACTTGTGATGCCACCGTGGGCAATTGAGCGAGAAGGTATTCAATCGGTGTACTTCGCCTTTGCCAGTGGACTTTCTGCTCGGCGGTGCTCTTGCAGCGTTCGCGACTGCAGCTACCCTTCGTGCACTATGGCTTTGACGCGACGAAATCGACTTCGCGGACGTCAGCCAATGCACGCATCGTTCATCGCAGCTGCCTCCGGCATTGCGGCTGCCGCTGCTGGAGCTTCACCGACAGGTTCGCCGGTCAT
>JAPKZR010000024.1 GCA_026393695.1 Actinomycetota bacterium | reverse complement strand
CGGCCACGCAGATCATCGCCGGCAGTACGGGGGTGACCGGCGCTGCTCATTTGGCGGCGAGCGCTGCGCAGAGAAGTGGAGCCGGCATGGTTCACCTCTCAGTGCCCGGTGCCGTGCCCAACAGCGGCGGTCACGAGTACGTGCAGCGTCCGTTGGGCGGCGGTGACTGGGCACGCGAAGCGCTGACCAGCCTTGATCGATTTCAATCGTTGGTGATTCGCCCCGGCCTCGGCCGGAGTCAGGGCAACGTTGCTGCGATCCGAACAGTGGTGGGCAAATCGTTAGTTCCCACGGTGATCGATGGCGATGGTCTGTTCGCCTTGGCGTGGAGCAGCGACGGGCCAGCCGCAGTGCTGAAAGCCCGCGAGGCACCAACAGTGCTCACACCGCACGACGGAGAATTCGCGTTGCTTGTCGGCGCCAAGGTCGGACCCGATCGAATCATGGAAGCGCGCTTGTTGGCGTTTGAACTCGGGGTGGTCGTGCTGCTCAAAGGGCCAGCGACCGTGGTGGCCGATCCTGATGGTCGCGTGCTCGTGGTCACCGCGGGCGACGAGCGTCTGGCCACCGCCGGAACCGGAGACGTGTTGTCAGGCATTATCGGCGCACTGCTGGCGCAGGGTCTCTCGGCGTTTGAGGCAGCGGCAGCAGGAGCATGGATTCATGGTCGGGCTGGTCGTTTGGGGCCTCGCCGCGGGCTCATCGCCAGCGACTTGTTGCCACTGATTCCACAGGTTCTGGACTCGCTGCAATGAGGTGGGCATGGGCCGAGGTGAACCTCGATGCTGTCGCGCACAATGTTCGCCTGATTCGCGAGGTCGTCGCGCCGTCTGTGGTGTGGGCTGTCGTGAAAGCCGATGCCTACGGCCACGGCGCCGTGCCGGTGGCCCGCGCGGCGCTGAGTGCAGGTGCTGAGGGACTGTGTGTGGCGCTGGTGTCCGAGGGCGTCGAGCTTCGCGCCGCTGGGCTGACCGCTCCGATCTTGATCTTGAGCCAGTCGCCCTCAGAAGAGTTCGATCTCGTGGTCTCGCATCAACTCACGCCCACTGTGTATTGCCGCGAGTCGATTGAGGCGTTGGCGCAAGCTGCGGCGAGAGCGGGGCAAGCCGATTATCCGGTGCACCTGAAGATCGATACCGGGATGCATCGTGTGGGTGCGGCACCCGAGCAC
Source organism: Actinomycetota bacterium (assembly GCA_026393695.1). Taxonomy (GTDB): domain Bacteria; phylum Actinomycetota; class Acidimicrobiia; order Acidimicrobiales; family Ilumatobacteraceae; genus WLMZ01. The sequence continues at coordinate 9,746 of JAPKZR010000024.1, read as the reverse complement.
GCTGTCGAACTCGCCGATGCAATCGCAGCACACCCACAGCTTGAACTGCAGGGGGTCTTCACCCACCTTGCTCTCGCCGACCAGCCCGATGCTGCATCAAATGGCCGCCAGATTGCGCTGTTCAACGGCGTGGTCGACATGCTCGTCGCAGCTGGCCACGAACCAGTGCTGGTTCATGTGGCTAACTCGGCCGGGGCACTTGGTATCGCTGAGTCTCGCCGCGGGTTGGTGCGAGTTGGAATCGCGATGTACGGCGCAGAGCCCGGCCCGGGGGTGGCCGCGTTGTGTACCGAGTTGCGGCCAGCGTTGTCGTTGCGAGCCAAGGTGAGCTTCGTGAAGACGGTGGCTGCTGGCGAGGGCATCAGCTACGGCCTTCGCCATGTATTTGCAGATGCAACAACTGTTGCCACGGTGCCTCTTGGATACGCCGATGGCGTGCCCCGCCGCTTGTTTGATGTTGGCGGCGAGGTGTTGATCGGCGGCGTTCGACGCCGAATCGTTGGAGTCGTGACGATGGACCAGTTGATGGTTGATTGCGGTAACGACATGGTCTCGGTAGGCGACGAAGTGGTGCTGATCGGCCGTCAGACTCGCGAGGCACTGACCGACGAGATCAGGGCTGAGGAGTGGGCGGCTCGCCTTGGCACAATTGCCTACGAAATTCTGTGCGGCATCAGCCAGCGGATCGAACGTCACTACCCATGAACTCTCCCGAGATGGCTGCACCCCAATGATCGAATTGGTTTCTCACTCTGCTGAACAAACGCGGGCGATCGCCGCGGGCGTGGCCACGTTGGCGCGTGCCGGAGACCTCATTGTGTTGGCGGGTCAGATGGGCGCCGGCAAGACGGCATTCGCCCAAGGGTTTGCGCGCGAGTTGGGCATTCATGAGCCAGTGACATCGCCCACCTATACGTTGGTGCACAGCTACACCGGCGGTTCAACAACACTGCATCATGCCGATCTGTATCGGCTCGAGCACACGGCTGAAGTGGACGATTTGGCGCTGGCCGAATTGCTCGAGGACGACGCCATTGTGCTGGTCGAGTGGGGCGATGTGGTCGATCTTGGACCCCATTTACACATCGAACTTCGCCTCGCCGATGACCCCCTCGATGGGTCAGATGTCGATGTCGACCAACGCGAGATCTGCATCAGCTCGAGCGATAAGCGTTGGCTGCCGCGCTGGGAACGACTTGAAGCCGCGGTCGAAGAATGGACCGTGTCGTGATCACGCTCGGAATCGAAACGGCCACTCAGGTAGTCAGCGTGGCGCTCGGCGGCGACGACGGCGTGATTGGCCTCGTCGAGATTATGCAGGGCCGCCGTCACGCTGAAGTGCTCGCCCCGGCCATCGAGTTCGTGTGCCGCCAGGCTGGCATTGCCATCTCCCAGATTGGTGCAGTTGGTGTCGACATTGGTCCGGGTCTCTTCACTGGCATGCGCGTGGGTATTGCTACCGCCAAGACGATGGCCCAAGCGCTCGACGTGCCACTCGTAGGCATCTCGTCGCTCGACCTGTTGGCGTTTCCGTTGCGGCACACCTCAAAGGTCATTGCCAGCCTCATCGATGCGCGCAAGGGCGAAGTGTTTTACGCCTTCTACCTTCCTTCGCCCGGTGGGGTGCAGCGGGTGAGCGAGCCGATTGCGTGCAGCGTCGAAGACTTCAACGCCGATGTGATGGCGCGTGGGCAAAACGTTCTTGCCGTTGGCGACGGAGCCCACCGGTATCGCGATCAACTCGATGCCTCGATCGAGGTTGCCGACCTCGCTCATCCGTCGGCCGCGCCGCTTGTTCATTTGGCCAGAGCACGTGCGCTGCGCGCCGATGTTGGCCAAGCCGGTGCGGCCAACCTTGAGTCGGTTCAGCCGATGTATCTGCGTGCGCCCGATGCTCAGATCAACTGGACCACACGATGAGTGTGCTGTCGCGCCTGTTGCATCGAGACGTACCGGCACGCGGTCTTGAGATCTTGCCGATGCGCCGTCGCGACTTCACCGCGATTCAGGTGATCGAGCATCAGGTGTACCCGCAACCGTGGTCGATCAACGTGTTTCTCAACGAGATCGAACTCGCCAAGCAGGGCCAGCGGTACTACACAGTGGGTTACCGCGGCGGCGAACTGATGGGGTATGCCGGGATGATGCTGGTGCTCGAAGAAGCGCACATCACCAACATCGCTACCGATCCAAAACGCCGACGCAGCGGTATTGCTCGTCATCTGCTTGCCGACCTTGCCTGGGAAGCGCGCGGTAAGGGTTGCACCGGGCTCACGCTTGAGGTGCGCATCAGCAACGTGGCGGCGCAGGGGCTCTATCACCTGTTTGGATTTGAGCCGGCCGGGGTTCGTCCGAGGTACTACGAGAACTCAGAAGACGCCATCGTGATGTGGTGTCACAACATCGATTCGCCCGAGTACGCGGCGCGGCTTCGCTTGCTGTGTCCCGATGTGGCCGAGATCCGAGGAGAGTCATGACCGTCGACGAGTCAACAGTGGTCTTGGGCCTCGAGACGAGTTGCGATGAGACCGCTGCGTCAGTGGTGATGGGCGGCAGCGATGTGCTGAGCAGCGTCATCAATACATCGATCGAACAGCATGTTCCATTCGGTGGCGTTGTTCCTGAAATCGCGAGTCGGGCCCATGTTGAGTTGATCGCTCCGGTCATCGCTCAGGCCATCGAAGAGTCGGGCGTTGCCGATACCCGCATCGATGCAGTGGCGGCAACGGTGGGTCCGGGCCTGATCGGCGCGCTGCTGGTTGGGGTTGCGGCCGCGAAGGCGCTGGCGTTGGTGTGGGATGTGCCGTTCGTTGGGGTGAACCATCTCGAAGCACACCTGTATGCCGGGCTGCTCGAAGATCCGTCGCTTGAGTTGCCGCTCGTGGTGCTGCTCGTTTCGGGTGGGCACACGATGCTCATCGAGATGAGCGCGCACGGCCAGTACCGCTTGCTCGGCGAAACTATCGACGACGCCGCTGGCGAAGCCTTCGACAAGGTCGCTCGATTCTTGGGTCTTGGCTATCCAGGCGGGCCAGCGATCGATCGAGAAGCTCAGTACGGCGACCCCACGGCGGTGGCGTTTCCGCGAGCGATTCCTGACTCGCTCAACTTCAGCTTCAGCGGATTGAAGACCGCAGTCATGAATCATGTGCGCAAGCACCCCGATTCGGTCACCGCCGACATCGCCGCGTCGTTCCAGATGGCCGTGGTCGATTCGCTCGTGGCAAAGGCTCGCCGCGCGGCTCGCGAAGTAGGGGCCAAGGGACTGGTGCTCGGCGGCGGTGTTGCCGCCAACTCGCTGCTGCGGCAGCGTTGGGCAACTGCGTGCGACGAAGATGGTATTCAAGCGTTTGTGCCGAGTCGGGCGATGTGCACCGACAACGCAGCGATGATCGCCGCGGCTGGTTGGTATCGCCTGAAGAGCGACGGACCCACGTCGCTCGACTGCGGTGCTTATCCGGGCCTGCGGTTACCGCTGGTACAGTCGTATACCCCATGAGTCGACTTGCCGCGTACATCGTCACAGCACCGGGCCTCGAGCAGGTCACCGCAGCAGAAATGGCGCGTCTCGACCTGAAGGTGGTCGACCTCGGAGTCGGCGGTCTCACTGCGTCGATCACGTGGTCGCAGCTGATGCTGGCTCACTTGCATCTGCGTACTGCCACCAGAATCTTGATCCGCATTGGTCGCTTCGAGGCCAGTGGCTTCGGCGATCTGCAGGCCGGCCTCAAAGAGATTCCGTTTCACGAGTGGCTGCCGAAGCGCTGCGCACTCAACATCAGCGTGTCGGCCTCGGCCTCTCGTTTGAACCACACCGGTGCTATCGAAGAGCGAGTGCGTGCGGTGGTACGTCGTTCGTATGACCCTGCGTACGAATACGAAGGCGGGGTGCACACGTTGCACGTTCGGATGTCGCGCAATATCTGCACCGTGAGCATCGACGCCACTGGCGATCCGCTGTATCAGCGCGGGTGGCGCACTGAGTCAGGTCCGGCCCCTATTCGCGAGACTCTTGCTGCTGCGTTGTTGCAATGGAGCGGTGCGTCAACACATAAAGGTGTGCTCACCGATCCGTGTTGTGGTGCTGGCACCATCATGATCGAGGCTGCGCAGATGGCGCGTCGCATGCCGGCCGGACGCAATCGCTCGTTCGCATTCGAGAACTGGATGCCGGTAGACCCGGCGCAGTGGTCGAAGTTACTGGCCGCATCCGACGCCGATGTGCGCGGTCCGTTGAAGAAGAAATATGTGGCCCGCGATCTCAAGGGCGACATGATCGCCAAGGCTCAGGCCAACGCCGAGCGCGCTGGCGTGCTTGACGACATCGTGTTCGAGGTTGGCGATGCAACCAAGCTTTTCAGCGGTCCAACGGGCGGTGCCGGCCTTGCAGTGGTGACGAATCCTCCGTATGGCGAGCGCCTCAGTGCGGCCAACCAACGTGCCCTCTACCTTGAGCTCGGCAAGGCCGAACGACTCGCGGTGGTTGCGCCCACCTCAAGCCTGCCGTCGTTCAAGCGTGAGTTCGACGACACCCTCGCCACCAGTAATGGTGGCCTTGCTGTGCAGTTCGCGCGGGTAGCGTTTTCGGGGTGAAACCGCTGCAGCTAGGCCCCTATCAGGTCTGGCCACCCGTTGTGCTTGCACCGATGGCTGGTGTCACCAACGCGCCGTTCCGCACGATGTGTCGACGCTTTGCGCCCGACCTCATTTATGTCAACGAAATGGTGATGGCCACCGCTCTGGTTCATGGCAACGCGAAGACAGCGCGCATGGCCACCTTCGGCGCCCACGAATCGCCGCGAAGCCTCCAGATCTATGGCAGCGATCCCGCCATCATCGGTGAGGCTGTTCGCCTGCTGTGCTCGCAAGATCGCGTTGATCACATCGACCTCAACTTCGGCTGCCCCGCGCAAAAGGTCACCCGTCGCGGCGGCGGCGCCGCAGTGCCTGTGAAGCCAAACTTGTTGCGCGCCATCTTGCGCGCCGTGGTCACTGGCGCATCTCCCTATGGCATTCCGGTCACGGCCAAGTTCCGCATGGGCATTCACGACGAACTGCTCACGTTTATCCGCACCGGCCAGATTGCCGAAGAAGAAGGCGTGGCGGCCATTGCGTTGCATGCGCGCACCGCCCAACAGCACTACGCCGGCACTGCCAACTGGGATGCCATCGCCGAGCTCAAGGCCGCAGTCACTGGTATCCCGGTGCTCGGCAACGGCGATATCTGGGAAGCCACCGATGCGCTCAAGATGGTTGAGCACACGAATTGCGACGGCGTGGTCATCGGCCGCGGCTGCCTCGGCCGGCCGTGGTTGTTCGGGCATCTCGTGGCTGCGTTCAACGGCGAACCCGTGCCCGAATCACCACCCCTTGGGTTTGTTGGTCAGCAGATGGCCGATCACTGTCGGCTTCTCGCCGAGCATCTTGGCGAAGACCATGCGGTGCGCGACTTCCGCAAGCACACCTCGTGGTACCTCACTGGTTACCCAGTGGGTGGCGAGGCGCGTGGCAACTTCAGCAAGATCAATTCGATTGCCGAACTCGATCACCTCATTGCCGCGCTCGACCCCACCTTGGTGGTTGTGCCCGGCGGCGAGCGCATCCGACGTGGCCACACCAACGGACCCATTCGGGTGATTCTGCCCGAGGGCTACCTCGACAACCTCGACGACGCGACCCCACCCGATGACGGGCACGTGATGGCGCTCAGCGGCGGATGAGTAACGATTCGATACGGGTTGTGTTGGCTTCGGCATCGCCGCGCCGACGTGAATTGCTGGCTCAAATCGGCATGTCATTCGAGGTCATGCCCACCGACATCGACGAAACCGAGTATCCGGGCGAAGACCCAGTGTCATACGTGCGCAGGTTGGCTATCGAAAAAGCCCTCGCCGCGGTGGTCGGCGATGACGCTGTTGAGAACGTTGTCGTGATTGCCGCCGACACCACTGTTGATCTCGACGGCATGATCCTGGCCAAGCCGGTCGACGACGCCGATGCGCTGCGCATGCTGGGGTTGCTCGCCGGGCGAACCCATCAGGTGCATACCGGCGTGGCCATTTGCTATCAGGGTCGTGTTGCCGCCGAGGTCAAGACGTCGTTGGTGACCATGAAGGCCAGCGATGACCAATGGCTGCGTTGGTATGTGGCAACGGGCGAGCCTCATGGCAAGGCCGGGGCCTATGGCATTCAGGGTGCCGCAGCGGTATTTGTCGATTCTGTGCAGGGAAGCGTGACCAATGTGATCGGTCTGCCGCTGAGCCTGCTCGAGCAGTTGCTCGCCGAGGTGGGTGTTTCGCTGCTGCGGTTGCTAACGCCGTAGGTGAGGCCCTACCATTAGCACTCGCACTCGTCGAGTGCTAATGCCCGTGCGGCAGCCGCCACACTCGGCCCTGCCAGACAACACGTCTCAACAAACCTGGAGCGTTCTCTCATGAATCTCAAGCCGCTGGACGACCGCATTGTGGTCAAGCCCAACGAAGCCGAGCTCACCACAGCATCGGGCCTCGTTATCCCCGACACCGCCAAGGAAAAGCCACAGCAGGGCACCGTGCTCGCTGTTGGACCTGGCCGCTGGAGTGACGACAAGGGTGCACATGCTGCACTCGACGTCAAAGTCGGCGACACCGTTTTGTACAGCAAGTACGGCGGAACAGAAGTCACGCTCGAAGGTGTGGATTACCTCATCCTTACCAGCCGTGACGTCCTCGCAATCGTCGGTAAGTGAGGCACTAGCCCCATGGCCAAGATTCTCAAATTTGACGAAGAGGCGCGTCGCGCACTCGAAGCCGGCGTAGACAAATTGGCCAATACGGTCAAGGTCACGCTTGGGCCAAAGGGTCGCAACGTCGTTCTCGACAAGAAGTTCGGCGCACCAACCATCACCAACGACGGCGTGTCCATCGCCAAGGAAGTCGAGCTCGACGATCCTTTCGAGAACATGGGCGCTCAGTTGGTGAAAGAAGTCGCCACCAAGACCAACGATGTAGCCGGTGACGGCACCACCACCGCAACGGTGTTGGCGCAGGCAATGGTTCATCAGGGCATGCGCAACGTCGCTGCCGGCGCCAACCCGATGGGCCTCAAAAAGGGCATCGAGAAGGCAGTTGCCGCAGCGGTCGAGTCGATCAAGGGTCAGGCCAAAGAGGTCGACGACAAGGGCGATATCGCCGCTGTTGCCACCATCTCGGCAGCTGATGCCTCAATCGGCGAAGTCATCGCCAACGCAATCGACAAGGTCGGCAAAGACGGCGTCGTAACGGTCGAGGAAAGCAACACCTTTGGCACCGAGCTCGAGTTCACCGAGGGCATGCAGTTCGACAAGGGCTACTTGTCGCCATACTTCGTGACCGACGCTGAGCGTCAAGAAGCAGTGCTCGAAGATCCGTACATCCTCATCACCAGCGGCAAGATCAGCTCGGTGCAGGTCATGCTCCCAGCTCTCGAAGCTGTGATGAAGACCGGTCGTGCGTTGTTGATCATTGCTGAAGACATCGAAGGCGAAGCACTCGCCACGTTGGTCGTCAACAAGATCCGCGGCACCTTCAACTCCGCAGCAGTCAAGGCCCCTGGCTTTGGCGATCGTCGCAAGGCGATGTTGCAGGACATGGCAGTGCTCACCGGTGGTCAGGTCATCAGCGAAGAGGTTGGCCTCAAGCTCGAGAACGTGACCATGGATCTGTTCGGCCGTGCCAAGCGCGTCATCATCACCAAGGACAACACCACCATCGTTGATGGTGCTGGCGACCACGAAGATGTGAAGGGCCGCGTCAACCAGATCAAGGCTGAGATCGACAACACCGATAGCGATTGGGACCGTGAGAAGTTGCAGGAGCGCTTGGCCAAGTTGGCCGGCGGTGTTGCAGTCATCAAGGTCGGCGCCGCAACCGAGGTTGAGCTCAAAGAGAAGAAGCACCGCATCGAAGATGCTGTGTCTGCAACTCGCGCAGCCATCGAAGAAGGCGTTGTTGCCGGCGGCGGTGTGGCTCTGGTTCGTACCCGTGCCGCAGTTGCCAAGGTTGTTGCGTCGCTCGAGGGCGACGAGGCCACTGGTGCAAAGATCGTCTGGGAGTCGCTCATTGCGCCACTCAGCACGATTGCTGACAACGCTGGCCTGCAGGGCGCAGTCGTGGTGCAGCAGGTTGAGTCAGCCGAAGGCAACATGGGCCTCAACGCCGCAACCGGCGAAATGACCGACCTTGTCAAGGCCGGCATTATCGACCCAGCCAAGGTGACCCGCGCTGCATTGCAGAACGCTGCGTCAATCGCAGCGCTCGTCTTGACCACCGAATGTCTCGTGGCCGACAAGCCAGAGAAGAAGTTCGCAATGCCAGGCGGCGGCGGCGCCGGTGGCATGGGCGGCATGGGTGGCATGGGCGGCATGATGTAACCACTTCGGTGGGAAGTGATTTGGGTTTCGTCGACAACTGTTGACGGAGTCCCCCCAACGACAACGGCCCCGAGCTTCGGCTCGGGGCCGTTTGCGTTGGTGCTCACAAGCGCGACGAGTCACGGGTAGCTTGTGACCCATGGCTGAATCAGGCAAGAGGCCGTTCTGGGCACATCAGGGCGCGGAGTATCTGATCGGCATTGTGTTTGTGGCTCAAGGCCTTCAGAGCCCCACGCCAATGGTGCCCACACTGTTGGGCGGTTTGGTGGTGCTGAACACCGCCACGGCCAAGGGGCCGCTCGCTGCATTTCAGGTCTTTAGTCGCCGTGTGCACCGTGTGCTCGATGCTGTGCTGGTGCTGTTGACGGTGCTGTGCGCTGTACAGAACACGGTCTCAATCGAAGCGGGCACGCGGATCTTGATGGGACTGTTGGCTTTTGCATTGGGGTTCATTTGGCTGCTCAGTGATTTCTCCGAAAAGGTGAAGGTGCCAAAGTCGACGGCCAAGGCAACGGGCGCTACCCGAGCGGCACGCCCAGCGACGCCGGACGACGGCACAATGGCCTCTACCGTTGGTCGTTCGGCAGGGCGACTCGTTGGCAATGGCGTAAAGGCGTATCGCAAACGCAAGGCTTGAGACGACTCTGTTCGCCGCTCGCGGCCGTAGTCTTGTAGCCATGTCGTTCGAACGTCCAGTAGCTGATCTCGCCAAACTTGTTCTTGCATGGCAGGAGTTTGAAAGCGGCGATCAAGCGCCCGGTCGGGTGCTCGCCGATCTCAAGAAAGCTGGCTTGCCCGAGGTGCTCAAGCAGCTCGTCGAATCAGGCTGGACCCCCTCGCCAACGGCGTAGCCGAAGTCGGGCGATTGGCAGATCTGATGGCGCCAGAGGGTTCTCGTCGCGGCGGCAGTCAGGTGATCCCTCGCCCCCGAGCGTGGAGACTTGGCAGCGTTGCTGTCTGGAATGTGGCTGAACCACTCGACGCTGAGTCGGCTGTACGTGCAGTAGAGAACAGCGGTCTTGGTGGCGAGGCGCAGACGCCAATGTTTGCCGGCGCCAAGCCGTCGGCGGTACTGGTTGTGTTGGCCGATGGCCCACGCGGCGCCGAGGTGTTACTCACCAAGCGAGCGCCGCATCTGCGTAATCATGCAGGTGAAATCAGTTTTCCGGGTGGTCGTCTGGAGCCTGGGGAGACGCCGATGCAGGCTGCCGTGCGCGAGGCACACGAAGAAGTGGCTCTGCCCCCGCACGCTGTAAACGTGCGGGGACAGCTCAGTTCGCTCTCGACCGTGGTGAGCCGCAGCCATATCGTGCCGCTGGTGGCTCACCTTGGCTCGCGCCCCACCTTGCGGGCAGAT
>JAPKZR010000081.1 GCA_026393695.1 Actinomycetota bacterium | reverse complement strand
TGTATTCCCTGGCGATCATCCTCACTATCGCCGCCGTCCGGCGCGACACGCTGATCCGTCGCTATTCATTGCCCTTGGCCGGTATCGGCATCGTGATCTCGGGATACCACTACCTTCTCGAGCGCTTCCCCCAACTCGACACCGGAGCGTGCAACACCACCATCCCGTGCGAATACGTGTGGTTCGAGAAGTTCGGTTTCGTGACGTTGCCGTTCATGGCGCTCGTCGGCTTCATCGCCATTTTCGCGCTCACCAGCGCTCCCTCTCCAACCACACCCAAGGAGTAACCGTGGCCTCCCCCACCACCAACACCCCCCATAAGAAGAACCCCGCCAAGACCTTGTGGATCGGCGTCGGCGCCGCACTCACCTTGGTCGTCGTGATCGCAGCGATCATTGCCTTTGCGGGCGGCGAAAGCACCAAGCCAGTTACGTCGTTGCCTACCGAGGTCGAAGAGTTCAGGCCCGTCACCGTTACCGGAGCGGCGCTGCCCAAGATGGCCGAGGGCGACGATCCAGCGGTAGGCATTCAGGCGCCTCAGCTCGACGGTTCTACGTTCGATGGCTCGGCTATCACCATCAAGCCGGGCGAGCCCACCTTGGTGGTGCTGCTCGCTCATTGGTGCCCGCATTGTCAACGCGAGGTGCCTCGCTTGGTGCAGTGGAACAACGAAGGCGGAGTGCCCGCAGGCGTGGAGATCGTTGGTATTGCTACGGCTACCGACTCGCAAAAGCCCAACTTCCCACCATCGGCGTGGCTGACTCGCGAGTCATTCGAGTGGCCTGTGCTCGTCGACAGCGCCAAGCAAGAGGCCGCGAATGCTCTTGGCCTCTCAGGGTTCCCAACGTTCGTGTTTCTCGACGCCGAGGGCAAGGTGTTGTTCCGCACAAGTGGCGAGGTTGAGATGTCGGCCCTTCGCGAGATGATCGTCAATGCGATGGGCACCTGATAATGGTCGTGGGTAGCTAGACAGCAGGCCCGTAGAGTGGGTGTCTATGGCTCACGCCGACTCTGACATCCCAAATTTTCGTTACTCATCTGCGCTCGCCCAAGACATCGAACTGCGTTGGCAGCATTGGTGGGATAGCCACGGCACCTTCGAGGCACCGAACCCGGCCGGGCCACTCGGCGACCCAGCAGCGGTTGCTGGGCGCGAGAAGATGTTTGTTCTCGACATGTTTCCCTACCCATCAGGCGCGGGCTTGCATGTGGGGCATCCGCTCGGATTTATTGGCACCGATGTGTTCAGCCGCTACAAGCGAATGGCTGGCTACAACGTGTGTTACACGATGGGCTTCGATGCCTTCGGTCTTCCCGCCGAGCAGTACGCCGTGCAGACCGGTCAACATCCGGCCATCACCACTGCCGCGAACATCGCCACGATGCGCCGCCAGTTGGCACGCCTCGGTCTGAGCCACGACAAGCGCCGCAGCATTGAGACCACCGACCCGCAGTACTACCGCTGGACCCAGTGGATCTTCCTGCAAATCTTCAACTCGTGGTACGACACCAGCGCCAACAATGGCGTCGGTAGCGCCCGACCAATCGCCGAACTGATCAGCGCATTCGAAGACGGATCACGGGCCACACCCGATGGTCGGGCATGGTCATCGTTATCAAAGGGCGAGCAGCGCAGCGTCGTCGACGACCATCGCCTGGCATACGTGTCAGAGGCACCCGTCAACTGGTGTCCCGGTCTCGGCACGGTTGTAGCCAACGAAGAAGTCACCGCCGACGGACGCAGCGAGCGCGGCAACTTCCCCGTGTTCAAGCGCAATATGCGCCAGTGGATGATGCGCATTACGGCCTATGCAGATCGGCTCATCGACGACCTCGAACTGCTCGACTGGACCGATGCCATCAAGACGATGCAGCGCAACTGGATCGGTCGTAGCGAAGGCGCCCGCGTGCGCTTCGCCAGCGCGGCTGGCGACATCGAGGTGTTTACCACTCGCCCCGACACGTTGTTTGGTGCGACCTTCATGGTGCTTGCTCCTGAGCATCCATTTGTGGCCCTGCTCACCACCGCCGACCAAGCCGACGCGGTCGCCGAATACCAGAGTGTTGCGAAGGCCAAAAAAGACATCGACCGGCAAGACGCCACTCGCGAAAAGACCGGCGTGTTCACCGGTTCGTTCGCCACCAACCCCGTCAACGGCCAGCAGATTCCTGTGTGGATCGCCGACTACGTACTCATGGGCTACGGCACCGGAGCCATCATGGCCGTGCCGTGTGGCGACCATCGCGACTTCGAGTTCGCCCGCCAGTTCGGTCTGTCGATTCCTGCGATTCAGCAGCCGCCCGCGTCTTGGTTCGCCGAGCGCAACATCGCCGACTCACTCGACACATCCACATGGCCCGAGGCATTCGTCGGCGACGCCGTCTACGTGCAATCGGCCAATGCCGACGGTCTTGAGTTGAACGGACTCTCATCGGCAACCGAAGGCAAGCGCCTCGCCAACGAGTGGTTACAGGCCCGCGATCGCGGCCACGGCACCGTCAACTTCAGGTTGCGCGATTGGCTCTTCAGTCGCCAGCGCTACTGGGGCGAGCCCTTCCCCATCGTGTACGACGAGTTCGGCCCGATCGGCCTCCCCGATTCGTCGCTTCCCGTGCTGCTGCCCGAAACCGAATCGTTCTCGCCGCGAACCTTCGATGCCAACGACGAGTTCAGTAACCCCGAATCCCCGCTCGATCGGCTCGATTGGTGGACCGACATCGATATCGATCTCGGAGAGGGCACGCGCAGCTACCACCGCGATACCAACGTCATGCCTAACTGGGCTGGCTCGTGCTGGTACGAACTTCGTTATCTCGACCCAACCAACAACGACGTGCTGGTCGATAAAGAGGTTGAGCAGTATTGGATGGGCCCACAAGGCGACGGCCATCCAGGCGGCGTCGATCTGTATGTCGGCGGCGTCGAGCACGCCGTGTTGCACTTGTTGTACTCGCGCTTTTGGCACAAGGTGCTGTTCTATCTCGGCCACGTGTCGTCGAAAGAACCGTGCCACCGTTCGTTCAACCAAGGCATGATCT
>JAPKZR010000085.1 GCA_026393695.1 Actinomycetota bacterium | reverse complement strand
TCGCACGCCACAACAACCACCTGCATGCCAGCCATCACGGCGCTGGCGGCGTTGGTGCCGTGCGCGCTCGACGGAATGAGACAGACCGTGCGCTGTTGCTGATTGCGGCTTGCGTGATAGGCGCGGATGGCGAGCAGTCCAGCAAATTCGCCTTGGCTGCCGGCGTTTGGCTGCAGGCTCACTGCGTCGTAGCCGGTGATGGCCACCAACATGGTTTCGAGCTGCTCGATCATGGTGCGGTATCCAACGGTGTCGGAGTCGTCGGCATACGGATGAACATCGGCAAACTGAGGCCATGTGATTGGCACCATCTCGACGGTGGCGTTGAGCTTCATCGTGCACGAGCCAAGCGGGATCATCGTGCGGTCAAGCGCTAGGTCTTTGTCGGCAAGGACCCGAAGGTAACGAAGCATTTCGTGTTCGCTGTGATATCGGTTGAACACCGCCTGCGGAAGGATGGCGTCAGTGCGCCGCGAGTGAAGCGGTATGCCGTCGTGAGCGTTGAGATGATCGTCGATTATCGCCGCTACACCCATGACGCGCCACAGGGTTTCGACCGTGGTGGTCGTAGAGGTTTCGTCGAAGCTGGCTCCAACGGTGGTCTCATTCACCAGCCGCAGTGCAAGTCCGGCAGCCTTCGCTGCGTTGATCGTCTGCTGCGCTGAGGCGACGTTGATCTGGATTGTGTCGAACCATGAATCGTTCACGAGCGTGACGTCGTTGGTGCGCAGCCCATCGGCGCAGATCGAGGTAAGCCGGTGCACGCGCTCGGCAATGCGGCGCAAGCCTTCGGGGCCGTGCCACGATGCGTACATGCCAGCGATGTTGGCGAGCAGCGCCTGGGCAGTACAGATATTCGATGTGGCCTTCTCGCGGCGAATGTGTTGCTCGCGAGTTTGAAGCGCAAGGCGTAAAGCGGGCCGACTGGCAGAGTCAGTGCTGACGCCCACAAGACGTCCGGGCAACGCTCTTGCATGCATTTCGTGCGTCGCGATGAATGCAGCGTGCGGGCCGCCGAAGCCCATTGGCACTCCAAATCTCTGAGCCGAACCAATTGCAATGTCGACACCGAATTGGCCGGGGGGAGTGAGCAGCACGCAGGCCAGTAGGTCGGTGGCGGCAGCGACGAGTGCCCCACAATCGTTCGCAGCTGCGATGAGTTCGCGGTGATCGTGAAGCGCACCGCTCGAGCCGGGCCACGAGATGAGCGCACCAAAGCATGTGTCCTCTTGGAAGTCGGTAGATGGTCCGATGATGAGCTCGATGCCGATTGGCTCAGCGCGAGTGCGCAGCACCGCAATGGTCTGCGGGTGCGTGTCTGCATGCACGAAGAAGGTGTTGCCAGCGTGCTTCGACTGGCGCCGAATCATTGTCATTGCTTCGCCTGCAGCGGTTGCCTCATCGAGCAACGATGCATTCGCCAACGACAGTCCGGTGAGTTCGGCCACCATGGTTTGAAAGTTGAGCAGCGCCTCAAGCCGACCTTGGCTGATCTCGGGTTGATACGGCGTGTACGAGGTGTACCACGCTGGATTTTCAAGCACGTTACGCATGATCACAGGGGGAGTAGTGGTGCCGTAGTAGCCCATGCCAATGAGGCTGGTGCGCACCACGTTTTGGTCGGCTAAGGCCCTGAGTTCGCCCAGAGCATCGGTGACGCTGGCTCCTTCGGGCATATCGAGGGGATGGGCCATGCGGATAGATCGAGGAACGGTGGCATCGAGCAGTTCATCCATCGAGGAAAGCCCGAGTGTGGCGAGCATGTGCGCGCGTTCGGCGGCGGTGGGTCCGATGTGTCGTCGGGCGAACTCTTGCTCGTCGATCAGTTCGCTGAGAGCGGGACGGGCATGCATGGTTATCTCCAGACGCGTAGGGGTACTGATACCCCCGCTGTCACGGAACCTGAGAGCTTCGCCGGCGAACCGGTTTTCCCCTTCGGCGAGGTGCAAGCACCTGCTTTCCAGCGTTGCCTATCCACACGGTCCGGGGGCCTGAGAGGTTCCGGGGTGGTTGCTCCTTCGGCGTCGAAGCGG
>JAPKZR010000018.1 GCA_026393695.1 Actinomycetota bacterium | reverse complement strand
TCCTCACGGGCCCGCTCGCCGGCGGCTTGCGCCTGGTGACCCAGAGATTCCTCACCACCGTAGAAACGCTTGGTGATATAGACGTTTTGACCAATACGGAAGATGGCTTGTGTGATGTAGTAGATCACGAGCCCGGTCAAGAAGAAGATCTGAAAGACAGCGAACACCACTGGCAGCTACTGCATCATCTTGGCCTGCCCGGCCGACATCGTTGGGCTCACCGCTGCGCGGGATGCAACCATCTTTTGCTGTACGAAATAGAGCACGCCGAGCACCACCACAAGGGCGGCATAGATCATGCCCTTACCGAATGAGCTGCTAATGAAGTGAGCTGGCGACTTCGACAAGTCAAGGCCGAACGCCAACATCTCGTTCTTGCCGCCCTTGGGAACAAGGCTGTGATAGAGCTCGGAGGTCTTGGAGATGTGATCGGGATTGAAGACGATCTTGCCAACTGGAATCGCATTGTCTTTGCAGAAATCAGACGCATCGCAGGCCGCTTTATCGGCGAAGAACGATGGTCGGCTCAGCCCACGCAGAACCCGATACATGATGAAGAAGATGGGCATCTGCAAGAGCAGCGGCAAACACGAGGCCAAAGGATTGACCTTGTGCTCTTGGTAGAGCTTCATCATCTCTTCGTTGAGCTTTTGGCGATCGTTTTTGTACTCGGCCTGAAGCTTCTTCATTTCGGGCTGCAGGCGCTGCATTTCGAGCATGCCCTTGGTGCTCTTCAGAGTCAGAGGGGTGACCAGCACCATCACGGTGAACGCAACGAGCGCAATAGCGACCGCATAGTTATGCGTCAGCGCATAGAACTGAGATACGAGCCAAGCGGGACCTTCAAACATGGGCTACATCACTTTCTGAGAAAGAACGTCTGGAACGGGGTCATAACCACTCGGACCAAAGGGGCGGCAACGCAATAAACGACGCAGAGTGAGCCACAAACCACTGGCTGTGCCATGAAGCTCGAGGGCCTCGACTGCGTAGCACGAACAACTCGGGGTAAACCGGCAGGGCGACAGCCGGCCTTGGGCCTGCACCTGGTACCACCGCACCGCGGCAACAAGCCTGCGGTTCACGGGACTCACGGTGTGGGCGGGGCCTGCGCAGGAGCAATCTTCGCCATCAGCTGCGTGAGATCGAACGTCAGTTCGCTGAATGACCGACGTGCGGCGGCCGGCACTGCTCCGAACAGAAACAAACCCGGCGGGAGCTGGGGGAGTTGCGTTTGCAGAATCGATCGAAGTCGACGGCGGAGCAAATTGCGCGTCACTGCCGGACCGACGGCGCGGCCTATCGCAAAGGCCACCTGGGGTGGCGTTGCGTGGGGATCGAGTACGAACGTGCACCACAGCACTCCGGCGCGAGCGCGCGAACCGGTTTGAGACAAGCGCTCAAACGAGGACCGCCCGCGAAAGCGCCCGATCAAGCGGACAGACGGTGACGGCCCTTGGCCCGACGAGCCTTGAGAACGGCGCGGCCGCCCTTGGTGCTCATGCGGGCGCGGAAGCCGTGCTTCTTGGCGCGCTGCAGGTTGTTAGGTTGAAAGGTGCGCTTCAACGCAAACCTCCTCGGAAGGCAACACCTAGGTGCTGCGGAAAATCGTAAACCCTGGCACGGGATACCCGCCTATAACACAGCAGGTAACGCCAGAACTGCAACAGGCTACGGCCGCGCGGCCAACGTTGGCAACTAGGTGGCAAAGTACGCGCGATTCGCGACGATTTGGTTTGTCCACACGGTGTGGACAATGATGTGGAAACAATTCGACGAAAAGGACGGAGGTGCAGGTGAGCGACCGTGAGCAGTTGTGGACAGCAGTAGCCCAGATCCTGCGCGCTCAGGTGTCCGAAGCCGTGTGGTTCTCTACGTTCCAAGATGTCGTCCCCGTCGAAGGCGGCGACAACGAACTGCGCGTCAGTGCCCCAAACTCGCACCTTCGCGATCGAATCATGTCGCGCTATTTGCCGCTCGTGCGCGACGCTCTCGAAGAGATCGGTTATGCCGGCCGAACGTTCGAAGTCGACGTTCAAGTGAGCGATCAAGCCGAAGAGACACGCGAGCAGTTCGATTTCGAACCCAGCGATCCAACCAATTCGCCTACACCCGATCAGCCGTCAGCGGCGCGATCGTCGCGTAGCAGCGATGCACAAGACATCGCTGGGTTGAATCCTCGCTACTCGTTCGACACGTTCGTGAAGGGCCAGTCGAACCAGTTCGCATTGGCTGCAGCTCAACGAGTGGCCGAAACCCCTGGTCGCAGCTATAATCCTTTGTTCATCTATGGCGCAGCAGGTTTGGGCAAGACCCACCTGCTGCACGCCATTGGTCATTACGTGCATCGCCACTACCAACACGATGTCGTGCGGTACGTGAGCACCGAAACATTCTTGAACGAATACGTCGACGCGATTCGAACCAACTCAACTGCATCGTTCAAACGCCGTTATCGCGACATCGACGTGCTGCTCATCGACGACATCCAATTCATGGAAGGCAAAGAAGGGTTGCAGGAAGAGTTCTTCCACACCTTCAACTCGCTACACGGCGCCAACAAGCAGATCGTGATCTCGAGCGACCGCATGCCCGACGCCATCCCCACCCTGGAAGAGCGGTTGCGCGGCCGATTCAAGTGGGGCCTCATCACCGATGTGCAACCACCCGACATGGAAACTCGTCTGGCCATTTTGCGCAACAAGGCCGACCGCGACGATTCACGCGTGCCACCCGAGACCCTCGAGTTCATCGCCACCAATATCACCAACAACATTCGCGAGCTCGAAGGTGCATTCATACGTGTCACTGCGTACGCGAGTTTGAACCGCGTCCCGATTACCACGCACCTCGCCGAGCAACTGCTGCGTGACCTGCTCACCGATAGCGGCGCGAAGACCCGTACCGACGACGAGTTGCTCAACGAAATGGCCATCATCCTTGGTCAAAGCGTTGAGGCACTGCGCGGCAAGAGCCGGCAACGACCGTTGGTGACCAGTCGCCAGATTGCGATGTATGTGTTCCGCGATCTCACCGACTTGAGTTACCCAGCCATCGCCCGATTGTTTGGCGGTCGCGACCACACCACCGTGATTCACGCCGTTGAAAAGATTCAGCGTCTGATGAGCGAGCGCAAACAGGTATACGACCAGGTCACAGACATGGTTCAGCGATTGAAGAAGGGCTGAACCGAGTCAAATGACAGCTGTGCATAGAACACATGAACTTGCTGTGGACACGTTGCTCACATCGGGGGACAACGCGAAGTTGTCCACGGGTGGTCGCGTGTTGTTTGCCAATGCTGTGGATACCTGTGTACAACCACGTACAGCTCGATCTGGCCTCTACGCTGCACCATTGAGTGGTTATCCACAATCCACAGGCCTTATTAATACCATTACTTTGATACATCACCATCTGGTGGGAAAGGTTGCATCGTGAAATTTCGTTGCGAGCGCGATGTCTTGGCTGACGCCTTAGCTACGGCCGGACGTGCCGCCACAGGTCGAACCGGCACATTGCCAGTTCTTTCGGGGCTTCGTCTTGAGCTCGTGGGCGACAAGCTCACGGTGACCGGCACCGATCTTGAACTCACGATTCAACTCGAGACCGAAGTTGGTGGCGAGCGTGACGGAGCAGTTGTATTGCCGGCACGTTTGTCGTCCGACATCGTGCGCTCACTGTCGCCTGGCAAGGTCGAGGTTTCTGTTGAAGCCGACGATGTATCGATCTCGGGTGGTCGCTCACAGTTCACGGTGCGTCCGCTCTCAATCGACGATTACCCACGACTCGCATCACCAGCATCTACGGCTGTCACCTTGCCAACCACCGAGGTCGGCGAAGCACTGCGTCAGGTTGTTCGCGCCGCAAGCACCGATGAATCCCGCGTTGTGCTCACTGGCGTGTTGCTCACCGCAGAAGCCGATGGCCTGCGCATGGTTGCTACCGACTCGTACCGTTTGGCAGTTCGCGATCTTCCCGGTGCCAGCGCTCTTGGCGCCGACCAAAAGGTGCTCGTACCTGGTCGGGCGCTCAGCGAATTGGCTCGTTTGGTTGGCAATGCCCCCGAACTCACCCTGCGTTTGGGCGAGCGCGAGGCCACCTTCGAGGTCGGCTCAACCCGTCTCACCACTCGCTTAATCGAGGGTGAATTCCCCGACTATCGCCGGCTGATTCCACCAACGCATCCGAACAAGCTCACTGTTTCTCGCGACGCGCTGCTCGAAGCCATCCGCCGCGTGAAGATTCTCGCCCGCGATGCCACACCAATTCGTTTGCAGATGACTGCCGACAGCCTTCGCCTGAGCGCCATCACCCAAGACGTTGGCAACGCGGTCGAAGAACTCGATGCCGTGCTCGAAGGCACCGAGATGACCATTGCCTTCAACCCTGATTTCTTTGCGGCGGGTGTCGAAGCGGTGGGCGGCGACGAAGTAACGCTCGAAACACAAGATGCTGCTCGACCAGCAGTGCTGCGCGCTGTGGGCCGCAACGATTATCTGTATTTGCTGATGCCGGTACGCGTGTCGTGATGCTCTGCGCGGCCGACGCGCGGTAGCGTGCCGTCGTGCTGGTGCGGTCGTTGGAGCTTGTCGATTTCCGCAACTACGCAGCAACCCAACTCGATTTCGTCGCGGGCACCACTGCCATCGTTGGCGACAATGGCCAGGGCAAGACCAACCTGGCCGAGTCGTTGGCGTATCTCGCCACGCTCGAGTCGTTTCGCGGGGCGCCTGTCGATGCGCTAATTCGTAACGGCACCGATACCGCCATCATCCGTGCTCAGGTGGTGCACGACGACGGCCGCGAACTGCTCATCGAGGCCGAGATCAATCGCAACGGCCGAAACCGGGTGATGATCAACCGTCAACGCCTGACGCGTACTCGCGAGCTACTTGGCGTGATTCGAGTGTCGGTTTTTTCTCCCGACGATCTTGCGCTGATCAAGCAGGGTCCTGGCGAGCGACGCCGTTTGATGGACGAAACCCTTGTGGCGCTTGCGGTGAAGAACGATGCGTTGCGACTTGAGATCGACCGCATTATCAAGCAGCGCAACAGTTTGCTGAAGCAATGCAGCGGCCGTATCAACGACGATCTCGCCTTCACTCTCGATGTGTGGGATTCAAAATTGGCTCAGGTGGGCGAGCAACTTGGCTATGCCCGAGCCACCTTGATCGCCCGACTCGCGCCGATGGTGCTCGAGGCGTACGAACAACTTGCGGGCGTGCCGACGCCGGTGGAGTTGGTGTACGAACCTGCGTGGCGCAACGGTGGTCTGCTTGCGGCCCTGGCTGCGGCGCGTCACGACGATGTTCGCCGGCAGTCGAGCACGGTGGGTCCGCATCGCGACGATCTCGAAATCTGGCTCAACGGGTTACCGGCGCGCACGCATGCGTCGCAAGGTGAGCAACGTTCGTTGGCCTTGGCGCTGCGGTTGGCTGCGCATCGGTTGGTGGCCGACAAGGTTGGTACCCCGCCGATCTTGGTGCTCGATGACGTGCTCAGCGAACTCGATGTGTCGCGGGCAACTGCGTTGTTAGCGAATCTGCCCGTTGGTCAGGTGCTCATCACCACGGCCAGCCCGTTACCTACCGAGGCTCAACCGGATCGGGTGCTGCGCATCAGCCACGGTACGGTGATGCCGTGAGTTACGAACCCGTGCCGCTGCGCGACAGCATGAATGGCGTTGTGCGTGGCTTGCGCGGGGGCACCTACGACGCTCGCTCGATGGGTTCGTTGTTTAGCCGATGGGCCGATGCAGTGGGCGAGACCGTGGCCGAGCATGCGCGTCCGGTGAAGCTCGATGGCGACCGTCTGTTGGTTGAGGTCGATGAGCCGGGTTGGGCCACGCAACTGCGCTTCTTAGAAGCCGATGTGATCGCTCGTCTGCGGTCCGTAGCCGGTTTAGAGGTATCCCGTTTCGATATTCGCGTGAAACCCCGCTGAGACGTCAATTTCGGGCGGTTTGCGACCCAAAAAAATGCAATGACGGAACCACTTGTAAATAGTGGTGCAAATGACACCTTTGTCATACCCCTTTGGTAGACTGCGGGCATTGCGATTTCGACCGTTTTTGAAGGGTGCTCAGCGCCGTCTCGGTCGCCCAAAATCACCGTTCAGAGCGATGTGTTGCTCTGCTCCTACGACAGACGAGGTCTCCTGTGTCTATGACTGACACCCCCGGCACTGGCAAGTCGTCCAGCCAGCCATCCGCCAACTACGGCGCCAAGGACATTCAGGTTCTTGAGGGCCTCGATCCCGTCCGCAAGCGCCCCGGCATGTACATCGGCTCCACTGGTCTTGCTGGCTTGCATCACCTGATCTGGGAAGTTGTCGACAACTCTGTCGATGAAGCCATGGCTGGGTATTGCACCCGCATCAACGTCACCTTGTTGGCCGATGGCGGTTGCCGCGTCGACGACGACGGCCGCGGTATTCCGGTTGACCCATATCCATCGGGCCCGCACAAAGGCAAGAGCGCTGCCGAGGTCGTGCTCACCGTGTTGCACGCCGGCGGCAAGTTTGGTGGCGAGGGCTACAAGGTGTCGGGCGGTCTGCACGGCGTGGGCGTCAGCGTGGTCAACGCATTGAGCGAGAAGCTCATTGTTGAAGTCGACCGCGATGGCAACCATTACCAGCAGCTCTATGCCAAGGGTGGTCGTCCCCAAGACAAGATGTCTATCGTGGGCGATTCGCCCGCACGGGGCCGCAAGACCGGCACATCTATTTCGTTCTGGCCCGATGCTGGCATCTTCCAGGCCGAGGGCACCACGTTCGTGGCTCGCACCGTGCTCGAGCGCTTGCAGACCATGGCCTTTCTCAACAAGGGCCTCGAGATCGTGTTCACCGACGAGCGCGCCGATCACTTGCAAACGGTTACGTATCAGTATCGCGGTGGCATCGTCGACTTCGTGAAGCACCTCAACATCTCAAAGGAAGCCTTGTTCAGCAAGGTTGCCAACTACGAAGACTCCGACGATGCCGAGGGTCAGACCCTCGATATCGCGTTGCAGTGGAACACCGGTTACTACGAAGGTATTCACGGCTACGCCAACGGTATTTCAACCACCGAAGGCGGCATGCACGTCGAGGGTTTCAAGACTGCCCTCACCAGCGTGGTCAACAAGTACGCCCGTGCCAAGAACTTGCTCAAAGAAAAAGAAGAGAACCTGCTCGGCGAAGACATTCGTGAGGGCATCACCGCAATCGTGTCGGTGAAGTTGCGTGAGCCACAGTTCGAGGGTCAGACCAAAGCCAAGCTCGGCAACGTGCCGATGCGTTCGTTTGTGCAAAAGGCAACCAACGAACGTCTCGCCGAATGGCTCGAAGAAAACCCCACCGAGGCCAACCGCATTGTCAAAAAAGCAATGGCTGCGGCGCAGGCTCGTGTTGCTGCAAAGAATGCGCGTAACGCAATTCGCCGCAAGACCGCTCTTGCTGGTGCCGGCATGCCCGACAAGCTCAAAGACTGCACCAGCGGCAACCCAGCCGAGAGCGAGTTGTTCATTGTTGAAGGCGACTCGGCCGGTGGTACTGCGCTCGACGCTCGCGACCCTCGCACCCAGGCGATCTTGCCCATCCGCGGCAAGATCCTCAACGTCGAGCGCGCCCGCCTCGACAAGATGCTCAAGAACACCGAAGTGCAGACCCTCATCACCGCCATCGGTGGCGGTGTCGGCGACGAGTTCGATGCTGCGAAAGCCCGCTATCACAAGGTGATCGTGTTGGCCGACGCCGATGTCGATGGCAGCCACATCCGAACCTTGCTGCTCACGTTCTTCTTTCGTCAGATGCGGCCAATGGTTGAAGCCGGCTTTGTGTACATCGCTCAGCCACCGTTGTTCTCCACCGAAGTGTCGAAAGAAAAGGTCTACCTCAAAGACGATGCGGCGAAGGCCAAGTTCCTCCTCGAACGACCCAATCACAAAAAAGAATTCCAACGCCTCAAGGGTCTTGGCGAAATGGACTGGGAAGAACTGCGTGGCACCACCATGTCGGCCGACAGTCGCACCTTGCTCAAGGTCACCGTTGAAGAAGCCGCAATTGCCGACGACATCGTCAGCGTGCTGATGGGTGACGACGTCGAAAGCCGTAAGCACTTCATCCAGACCAACGCTAAAGACGTTCGCTTCCTGGACATCTAAGGATCCACACACATGTCTGATACCCCCAACACTCCAACCGGTCCCGACGACGACGGCGAAGACACATCGCTGTCGGTGCAGCCCATCTCGTTGCAAGACGAAATGGAGCGCAGCTTCCTCGACTACGCAATGTCGGTCATCATGGCTCGCGCCTTGCCCGACGTGCGCGACGGTCTCAAGCCTGTGCACCGCCGCATCATCTGGGACATGGAAGAGCAGGGCTTCCGTCCTGATCGTCCGTTCGTCAAGTCGGCTCGCGTCAGCGGCGACACGATGGCCAAGTACCACCCGCACGGCGACGGCGCCATCTACGACGCCTTGGTGCGTATGGCTCAGCCATTCTCGGTGCGTCACCCGCTCATCGACTTCCACGGCAACTACGGCTCGCCCGACTTTGGTCCTGCAGCCAGCCGATACACCGAGTGTCGCTTGCACCCGTTGGCGATGCAGTTGCTCGCCGACATCGACGAAGAAACCGTCGACATGGTGGCCACATACGACGGCAGCCGCGAAGAGCCCACGGTTCTTCCCGCCCGATTCCCCAACCTGTTGGTCAACGGCAGCCAAGGCATCGCGGTCGGTATGGCCACAAACATCCCGCCGCACAACTTGGGCGAGGTCATTGACGCAACCATCCACCTCATCGACAACCCAGAGGCCACCTCTGATGACTTGATGCGATTTGTGTTGGGCCCCGACTTCCCAACGGGTGGTTCCATCTTGGGCCGCTCCGGCATCATCGACGCCTACCGCACCGGCCGCGGCAGCATCAAGATGCGCGCCACCGCCAGCATCGAAGAGACCAAGCGCGGCGGCTACCACATCGTTGTTACCGAGCTTCCGTACCAGACCAGTTGCTCGGCTATTGCTGGGCGCATTCAAGAGTTGGTCGATGCCGGCGATCTCGATGGCATCTCCGATGTCAACGACGGCTCATCGGGTGGCAAGACCAACCTGATCATCTCGCTCAAGCGCGATGCCAACGCCAACGTGGTGCTCAACAACCTCTACAAGCTCACCCAATTGCAGACCAGCTTTGGCGTGAACATGGTGGCCCTTGTCGATGGCGTGCCACGTACGCTCAACTTGGCCTCGGCGCTCAACGGCTACGTGAGCCACCAGGTCGAGGTCATCACCCGCCGCACGGTGTACCGCCTGCGTGTTGCGCGAGAGCGCGAGCACAAGGTGGAAGGCCGCATCAAGGCGCTCAACGTGATCGACGAGATCATTGCGCTCATTCGCTCGAGCGACGATGTTGCCGCTGCACGCGAAGGCCTGATGACCGCGCCGTTCGATTTCAGCGAGATTCAGGCGCAAGACATTCTCGAAATGCAGCTCCGCCAGCTCACTCGTTTGAGCCGCGTCGACCTCGAACGCGAACTCGGCGAACTGCAAGAGCGCATCATCGAGTTGCAATCCATCTTGGATTCGCCCGAGAAGCTGCGCGGCGTCATCAAGAGCGAGATGCTCGCCATCCGCGAAGAGTTCGCAACACCTCGCAAGTGCGCGATCACACTCGACTCGGGCGAGATGAGCATCGAAGATCTCGTCGACGACAGCGAACTGGTCATCGTGATGACCGAAGCCCAGTACGTGAAGGCCGTTCCAGCGGGCAGCTTCAAGACCCAGGGCCGTGGTGGCCGTGGCGTCAGCGGCGCCAAGCTGAAGTCTGATGACTTGGTTCGCCATGTCATCTTCACCACGGCGCACGCGTTCTTGCTGTTCTTCAGCAACCGCGGCAAGGTCTATCGATTGCGCGCGATGGATATCCCCGAACGCGAACGCACCGCGAAGGGCATGCCCATCGTGAACCTGCTGCCGCTGCAGATGGGTGAAACCATTCAGGCCATCATCGATACCCGCGACTTCGCCAGCGAGCGCTACCTGTTCTTCGCAACCAAGAAGGGCACGGTCAAGAAGACCTCGTTCAACGAGTACGACTCGAGCCGCCGCGATGGCCTGATTGCTATCAACCTGCGCGACAACGACGAGCTGGTGCGAGTGATCGAGACCAGCGGCACCGACGATCTGTTCATGGTGAGCCGCGCCGGCATCACCATTCGTTTCAGCGAAGACGAAGTGCGACCCATGGGCCGTTCAGCCGGTGGTGTGCGTGGCATGAAGATGAAGCCCGACGACGAAGTGGTCAGCGTCGATGTTGCCCGCGACGACACTGCCATTTTGATGATCACCGAGTCGGGCTACGGCAAGCGCACCCAACTCGATCGCTTTAACCGTCAAGGTCGTGGTGGCCAAGGTGTCATCGGCATCAAGCTCACCGGCCGCAAGGGCAAGGTTGTTGCGGCCTTCATGGTGGGTCTCGACGACGACATCGTTGCCGTGTCGAGTGGTGGCGTGATGATTCGTATGAGTGTTCGCGAGATCAGCTCACAAGGCAGAGATGCCACGGGCGTTCGCGTGATGAGCCTCGACGAAGGCCAAACCGTTGCCTCAGTGGCACCGATCTTGGCCTCGGATACCGAAGAGTAAACCTCGCCTCTTGCGCTTCGTGCGCCGATCGTGGCCGTTGGCCATCTGCATGACGGTTCGGCGCACGGAGGTACAACATGGGGTCTTGTCGCGATTCACGGCAAGCAGATTCGGGTCAAGCCGTGATGCTTGCGCTCTTGGCGGTGTCGCTGCTGATGGCTCTGGCGCTTGGGGTTGCACGACTCGCAGTGGGCTTTGCCCAAGCGGGCCTTGCCCAAAACGCTGCTGACGCAGCAGCACTTGCAGCAACCACTGCCGGAGCAGTTAAAGCAGCGCATGTCGCGCAACTCAACGGTGCTCGGCTGTTGAGCTACTCGCGAGTCGACAACGACGAAGCCAGCACCGTCACCGTGATCGTCGAAGTGGCTGGGCATCGAGCCACGGCCCGAGCCACTGATGGCCCGTAACGGATCGCAATAGTTCGATTGGGCACCATCGGGCTAGCGGCGTTCTCTACACTCACGTGAGTGAGCAAAGACCATCGTCGCAACGGTCCCGTGGGTGGCGACCCGGGTTTGATTCTTGGTGAATCAAGCCGCGTGACGCCAGCGGCGCCAGCGAGTCGGTCGGTAGATCCGCGCGAAGAGACCGAGGGTTGGCGTGGTCCGCAGCGATCAAGCAAGCGTCGCGCTGCTCGGGTCGACAATCAGGTGACGGCCTGGGTGCCAACGGTGTTTGTCGAACCACCGGATCCAGTTGAGCAACCCGAACTGCTGCAGCCGACTCAAGCGATGCCTGTGATGGCGATGGCAGAACCGGCTCCAGCGCCAACTCCAGCGCCGGCACCTCGTCAGGTGACGATCAGTAACAGCAGCAGCAAACGGCGAGCCCGCCGGCGCGTGCGCCGAGTGACGCGCGTTGTGCGCCACGTAGATCCGTGGAGCGTGTTCAAAGTGGCACTTGCGTTCAGCGTTGTGCTGTATGGCGTGTGCCTGACGGCAGGTGTATTGCTCTGGAACGTGGCCTACACCACCGGCACCATCGACAATGTGCAGAAATTCTTCGAGTCGTTCGGTTGGAGCAGCTTCCGGTTCAAAGGCGGCGAACTTTTTCACAATGCGTGGATCGCTGGCCT
>JAPKZR010000061.1 GCA_026393695.1 Actinomycetota bacterium | reverse complement strand
GGCAGGTTGGGGCGGTAGCCGCCCTTCACCTGATCGCCGCTGATGAAAACGTCTTTGCGGCGCTCGATCTCGACGATGTCGTCGTAACGCGAAATTCCCCACAACTCGTTGATCGAGTCCCAGTACGCAGGTGCGTTTTCGCGCATCCATGCGTAGGTGCTGTACGGGTTGTTGATGTAGAAATCGCCATCGAGGAGGTCGATAGTTCTGGTGCTCATGCGCCGATGGTAACTGACGAGGTAGCGCCGTTCAGTCTTCGGTACATCGCCCGTTGCGACTTGGCGAGACGCACGAACTCTGCATAGAGCGGAGCGGTCGCAGCCATGCCGGCGATGCTGGGTTCGAACACCCGCGCCGTGGGGGCTCGAGATGTGATTTCGTCGAGCGTGAGGTGCCCCAGATGCATTGCTGCGAACCATGCTGCGCCGCGCACGTTGACGTTGACTGGGTCGGCCACTTGATGAATTGGTCGGCCGATGACATCGGCGTGGATCTGACACCACAGATCTGATTGGGCGCCGCCACCAAGCAAACGCAGACCGTCGAGCGGTCGGCCTGCAAACTTCTCGGTGGCCTCGAGCAGCCAGCGCGCATTGAACGCGACACCTTCGAGCACGGAGCGAACAAGGTGGGCACGTGTGGTGGCGAGCGACACGTTGAGAAAGCTGGCACGCAGATTGTGATCTTCGACCGGCGAGCGCTCGCCGTTGAGCCATGGGCAGAAGATGACTCCGCCGCTACCTGGCGCAACTGCAGCGGCCTCGAGCGTGAGTTGGTCGTAACTGGCGTCGGCGCCGGCGTCGGAGATGACCGCGTCGCGCAGCCACCGCAACGCTGCGCCGCCGGTGTCGTGGTTGTTGGCGATGAGATATGAACCCGAGCGGAGCCCTGGCACTGAGGCCATCTGTCGGGCGATGTCGGTCTTCTTGAACGGCACCGGAGCCGACACCCATGCGGTGGTGGATATCGAGATGTGGCCAGCGAAATCGGCCACTGCTCCTGCGCCGATTGCGGCGGTGTGCAGATCGGGTACGCCGCAAACAACGGGGGTGTCGGCAGCGAGGCCGAGCTGGCTCGCCACAGCGGGCAACAGAGGACCCAACACACTGCCGGTGGCAACGAGTTCGGGGAGCGTGGCTGCGTTGCGGCGAGCCAGTTTCACCAACGACGCGTCGTAATGCGGGTCGGACCCGCGGCGGTTGTCGGTAAGCCACGACGCCACCATCGACGCGGGTGTGGCGGCAACGCGACCAGTGAGGCGCAAGCCGATGAAATCGACCGGCTCAATGAAGGCGGCCGCAGCGTTGTACACGTCGGCACGTTGGTGTTGCAGAAACTGATTGTGTCCGGTGGGATCGGCGCCAACGGGACTTGGCGCGCCGCCAGCCTTGCGCAGCCAGCGCAGAATCTTGAGCGGCCCATAACCCGCCACGTTGATGACGCCGCCTATGAGTGGCTTTGACCATGTGCCGCCACGCGTGTCGGACCACAGCAGACACGGACCCAACGCATTGCCATCGCGGTCGACGGGGACGGTGGAACCCCACTGCCCGGTGATACCAACACCTGCGCACGCAGATGCCTGCGCAGCGCCAAGCACTACCTCGCGCGCTGCATCGACAATGCCTGACCACCACTGGCTGGTGTCTTGCTCGGTGCCTCCATCGGCGGTGAGTGCGGTGTCGATGGCTCGAAATGCGCTGGCAAGAATGCTGCCGTCGTCGCCGACCGCCGCCACCTTGGCTCCGCCGGTTCCGAGGTCGATGGCGAGATACCAACGGTTGTGCATGGTCGTCATTGTCGCGTACATCGGTGGCTGCACACGACCGCTATGCGAGCGATGTGCAAGGCTCGCAGACATGAGCAGCTACCCCTATGCCGATCGTTACCCCGTGTTGCGTGTTCTCCCCGAAGAGGGTCGAGACCGCGAGAGCATTCTCAACGAGTTGCGTGAGATGGCCACCGCCGAAGACTCGTTCTGGCACACCGGTAAGGCCAGCGGTTCGTTCTACTGTGGCGACACCGATCACTACGCCTTCATGTCTGAGGCGTTCGGCATGTACGGCCATATGAACGCGCTGCAGCGCGATGTGTGCCCAAGCGCCACGCGCTTTGAGGGTGAGATCATCGCGATGGGTCTCGACCTGTTCAACGCTGCGTCGGCAGGTGCCGATAGCGAGCCTGCCGGCATGATCACCAGCGGCGGTAGCGGCAGCATCTTGCACGCGATGCTTGCGTACCGCGATCAGGCTCGTGCCGTGCGTGGCATCACCAATCCCAACTTCGTCAAGCCCGAAACTGGCCACCCGGCGTTCGATAAGGCGTGTCACCTGTTGGGTATCGAGGTTCGTAATGCGCCCATCGATCCGGTCACGGCTCAGGTCGATGTCGCGGCGCTCGAAGCACTTATCGACGATCAGACAATTGCCATCATGGGCTCGGCATCGAACTATGGCTACGGCACCATCGACCCCATCGCCGAGCTTGGCCAGGTGGCCCTTGCTCACGGCGTTGGCCTGCACGTAGACGGTTGCCTCGGCGGTTTCATCTTGCCGTTCGGCGAGCAGCTGGGTTACCCGATTCCGGCGTTCGACTTCAGGGTTCCCGGTGTCACCACGTTGTCGGCCGACACCCATAAGTACGGCTACGGCTTGAAGGGAACTTCGCTGTTGATGTTCCGCAACCGCTCGCTACGCGACGGCCAGTACTTCTTCCAGACCAACTGGTCGGGTGGCAAGTACTGCTCACCAGGCATCGATGGATCACGCTCAAGCGGACTCCTTGCGGCAACGTGGGCGGGCATGGTGGCAACCGGCCGTCAGGGCTACTTGCGCTACGCCAAAGAGATCTTCGCTACCGCAGCGTCGATGATTGCCGCTGTGCGTAGTCACCCAGAATTGCGCCTCATCGGTGACCCCACGTACTTGTTTGCGTTTACCTCAGATGAGTTCGACATCTATCACGTGAACGATTCGCTGCGCAGCCGCGGCTGGCGCATGAACGGCTTGCAGTACCCCAACGCAATTCACATGGCCGTCACGCGTCCACAAACGCAAGCTGGTGTGGCCGAGGCATGGGCCTCCGATCTGGCTGTGGCTGTCGACTTCGCAAAAGCTCACGCCGATGCGCCAGCCAAGAGTTCGGGTATCTACGGCGGTGTGTCGGGTGGCTGGACCGAGGCCGCCGACGATTTCATCCGCGACATCATGAGCGACATGCTCGACAAGCATCAGGGCCTGCCTCCGCTGTGAGACGTGGCGAGGGCAATGCCCTCGCGGTCTACATCACGACTTCGCCGTACATCTCGCGCAGCGGATCGCTGATCAGTTCAAGGCGTGCGCCATCGGGATCGTTGAAGTAGATCGATGAACCGTCGAGATGTACGTAGGGCACGTTTGCTGCATCGAGTTTGTCTTTGAGGTATTGCCACTTGGTGGGCTCGACTGCGATGGCGAGGTGGTGTAACCCGCCGAGTACTTCTTTGTAGGGCCCGAGATCGAGACCAGGTAGGTCGAAGAAGGCCAACGCCGTGTCGTTGCCGACATCGAAGAAGAAGTGGGTGGACCCTTGGTAGTCACGGTTCTCCCACATATTCGTGAGCGGGAACTCAAGCAGGCCTTGGTAAAACTGAATGGTCTGCTCGACATCGGATGACAGCAGCGCCAGGTGATGAATGCCGCGTGCCGCTGAAGCGGGGCGAGTGTCGCGAGGCGCCACGTACTTGGTGCGGAGTTGTTCGCGTATCGCAGTGAGCGCTTCGCGGTCGTTCGTGGTCATGTCGGCTCCTGTGCGCGGCGTGGGCTGAGCGGTTCGTTGGGAAGGTCGGGCACCCAATGGGCGCCGTTGATGTGGCTACCACCGTCGACGAACACCGTATTGCCGGTTACGTAGTGGGCGTCGTCGCTGGCGAGAAAAACAGCGACGGGCGCGATGTCGCGCTCAGGGTCGCCGAGATACCCCATTGGGTTGGCCGAGTCGGCGGTAGCAACGAGTTCGGGGTTGCGCGCCGCAACAGCGCGGAAGGCGGCGCTCTTCGCAGCGGGACAGATCACGTTGACCACGATGCCGTAGGGCGCCCATTCGCGCGCCGCGGTTCGCGACAACGATCGCAGTGCTTCTTTGGCCACGTTGTATTCGGCGGTGCCGATGTGCGCGTTCACGCCGTTGAGCGAGCAGAGGTTGATGATGTTGCCGCGCCCTTGGGCTTTCATCAACGGCATCGCCGCTTGCATTGCCCACCACGGTCCGTAGAAGCCAACCCCGAAACCATGCTCGAAGTTGCTGTCATTTTTGAACTCGACCCGGCTCAGCGAACCTCCACCCCACGCGTTGTTGACCAACACGTCGATGGCGCCCCAGCGGCTCTGAGCCGATTCGATCATCGCGAGAACCTGCGCCTTATCGGAGACATCGGTAGGTGCGTCGATGACATCGGCTCCGAACTCGTCGCGGATCTCTTTGGCAACGCGCGCGCCGGCCTCGGCGTTGATGTCGGCGATGAGCAACTTGGCGCCCTCGGCAGCGAAGCGTCGGGCGATGCCATGACCGATGCCATCGCCCGCACCGGTGATGACTGCAACTCGATCGTGTAGTCGCGCCATGCGCCTTCTCCTTGGTGGTTGCGCCAGATGCTAGGCGACGAGTGGGTGTGGCTGCTTACGTTGGGGCAGTGCCACGGTGAGCAGACCGCAGAGGGCGAAGATGGGCAGCACCGCAGTTGCCCAGCCGAGGCCAACGCTGTCGGAGAGAACGCCGAGCAGCATCGGGCCAAACGTGATGCCGATGCCCGATGCCATCGCCGCCAAACGTCCGAGCGCGGCAGTGTCGTTGTGAAGTTCGAACAGTCGGGTCAGCGACAACGGATAGGCCGGCGACAGACACACACCCAGACCGGTGAGGCCAAGCATGCGCACGATCAGACTTGGGCCGACAAGAAACGGAATAAAGAACATGATCGAGCCGATGAATGCCATGCGCAGCACCACCTGCCCGTTGAATCTCAGCAGCACCTGCGCGAGCGCGAGGCGGCCGAAGAACATCGCAATGAAGAAGCCAACCGTGAGCGAGGCGGCGGTTCCCTTGGCGGCGCCGCCGAGGTCGCGCATGATCGATGCACCCCAAGTGACCGTGCCGACCTCGGCCAAGGTTGCGAACACCAGCACGCTCCATCGGCGCCATAGGTGGGGCACGCGCACGAGGTCGGCGATTCGTACAGGGTTCTCAACGGGGCTTGGAGGTACCGGCGCCTTCGCCGTGGTGAACGCGATAACCGCGCCAAGTGCGAGCACCGGCCCGAGATAGGCCACGCGCCAACTGATCGCGATTGCTGCTGCGCCAGCCACCGAGAGGGGCAGCAGCGTGGACGACACCATTGGAAACGCGTTAAGCGTCGACATGGTTTGTGTTGGCGCTTGAGGTTGATGCGCATACACAATTCCGGGCACGACGATGATGAAGAGCGCGGCGCCAGTGCCGGTGAGAACGGCACCGCCCAAGGTGAATGCAACGGAGTGGCCGAAGCCAAACAGAACCCCACCACCAACCATGAACAGAGCGCAGAGACGTAGCGCGAGGCCGTTGGGGAGAGCAGCGAGAAATCGACTGCCGAGCACCGATAGCACGAGCAGGCAAACGCCGAACACCGAACCATGCATGGCGGCGGTTGACGCCGAGAGATGCAGATCGTCTCGCAGTTGCGGCAGCACCGAGCCGTAGCTGAGACTCCACGACAACAAAGCG
The DNA here is from genome assembly GCA_026393695.1 of Actinomycetota bacterium. Taxonomy (GTDB): domain Bacteria; phylum Actinomycetota; class Acidimicrobiia; order Acidimicrobiales; family Ilumatobacteraceae; genus WLMZ01. The sequence continues at coordinate 313 of JAPKZR010000061.1, read as the reverse complement.
AAACTGAGGCCGATGCCGCATGTCAATCGATCCCAACGCACCGCACCGAGGCTATGGCGCACCGTTGGGTAAGTGGTGGAAGCGCCCAGATTCACTGCTTCGCCGGTAAGGTGGGCAACGCATCACCGTCACCCCCGACACGATGCGGTCGAGTGCAGCGCCTCAGGCGCAAGATTTTGTTCCATTGAGCGGACAGCCATGCATCAACGGCCAACCGATCTGGAAGGAAATCTATGTCAACAACCACACCCTCATCCGGCGCGGCGCGTCGCAACCCACGTCGTCGCGGTCCACGCGATAACGAATCAGGTGC
>JAPKZR010000308.1 GCA_026393695.1 Actinomycetota bacterium | reverse complement strand
TCTGCTCGGTGAATGGACTCGGCCGTACAGCCGCGAGTTCGGGGCGTACCCACTCGATGTGCTGCGCGCCAACAAGTACTTCCCGCCTGTGTCGCGAATCGATGCAGCGTTTGGCGATCGACATCTGGTGTGTTCATGCGCACCTCTTGAGGTCTACGCCAACGCGATGACATAGCCAGTAACGGCATCTCAATTTCGTGCGAGCGCTATGCGTTACCGTTGCGCCATGGCTGAATCTTCTGCACCCGGTCTCGGTGATCTGCTCGCGCTCTTCGGTGGCGCGAATCCCTTTGCCTCGATTGGCAAGACCATCGATCAGTTCAAGCGAGGCGTCAACGATTTCCTCACCGGTGTCGAAACGTTCAACGCAACGATGGAGTCGCTCAACGGTGTCACCGTGCGCATCAACCGCTTGCTCGACGATGTCGAAGAACCAATTCAAGCGCTTATGCCCCAGGTGACACGCAGCATCAAAACTGCCGACGCGGTGTTTAGCCAACTCAGCGTCCCCGTCGAGAAGATCACGCCCGGCCTCTTGCGTCTTGCCGACATGCTCAGCTCTCCTGGGCTCATCAACTTGCCGCGCGAGATTGCTGGCTTCGTTGAAACCTTGGGCGACCTCGCCACGCGCTTGCAACCACTCACCCAGATGGCCGAATCAGCGGGCAGTTTGTTTGGCCTGCGCCCGCTGTCGGTATTGCGGGGTGGCTCAACCAAGGCCCAGCCCACCCAAGCCCCCACTGCTGAGCCAGCCCCAGCTGCGAAGAAGGCCCCCGCAAAAATGCCGGCCGCTACAAAGGCGCTTGCCAAGAAACCAGCGGCGAAGAAAGCTCCGGCAAAGAAGGCCCCTGCCACGAAGGCTCCTGCCAAAAGGGCTGCTGCGACAACCAAGAAGTAACCAACCGCTCGACGGTTGCCGATCTACTTTCGCTTTGCGACGAAGGGCGCTGCCACCACGGTGCCAACCAGTGCGCTACCGCGAACATCGATGGTTACCGCAGTGCCGATGGCGATGTCGGGTGGCAGAAATGCCAACGCGATGCCGTGTTGCAACACCGGTGAAAAATTGCCGCTCGTGAGCACGCCGATGGGCTGATCGTTGAGCAGCACGGTACAACCCTCGCGAGGCGGCCGACGCCCCTCGGTAGCGATCGCGTGGAGCAGGCGACTCACTCCCCCAGCTTGCTCGGCGGCGAGCGCAGCGCGGCCGCGGAAGCCGCCCTTGGTCCACGACACGACCCAGCCGAGACAAGCTTGTAACGATGTGATGCCGGGCCCAAGTTCGTGACCATGCAGCGGCAACGCTGCTTCGAGGCGAAGCGTGTCGCGAGCTCCGAGTCCGGCGGGCGTGATTCCTGCGCCGAGCAATTGCTGCCACAGCGACGCAGCAGCGTGGGCGGGAATTGCAATCTCTACGCCGTCTTCGCCGGTGTAACCAGTGCCAGCCACAACACAGCTCACGCCTTGCCACGCAACAGTGGCCACACAAAACCGTTTCACCGCTGCGGCGTCAGGAAACACTGTCGCCAGCCGGGCACGAGCTTCGGGACCCTGCACCGCAATCACGGCGCGGGTCAGCGTGGTTTCGATACCACCGATTGCCTCGCGAACACCGTCGGTATTCGAGGCATTGGGCATGACATCGAAGGTCTCGTGATCGACCCACCACACGATGATGTCGTCGAGCACCGATGCATCGGTTTCGTCGAGCAGGTGTGTGTATTGCGCTTTGCCAGGTGCGATCTTGCCGAGGTCGTTCGTGAAGGCCCGTTGCAGTTGGTCGAATGCATCTGGGCCCGTCACACGAACTGTTCCGAGATGCGAAACGTCGAACATGACAGCGCCACTTCGGCACGCCAGATGTTCTTCGATGGTTCCGCTGGCATACGACAACGGCATGTCCCATCCGCCGAAGGGCACCATCTTTGCGCCGAGCGCGCGATGCGCCGCATCGAGCGGCGAATACCTGAGCTCGGACACTGAGGTCAGATCGCTACGTGCGCTTCGGGAACAGCGTGAGGACCAACAATGCTGATCAGCGACGAATCGATCTCGCTCTTCACTCCTGCCAACGGCAACACGTTGAGAACGCCTTGGCCCTTCCTGAGCACGTCGATCAGTTCTTCGCCATCGCACAACACCACGTTGGATCCGCTGATCACAATGTGCGCCGAAGCAATGTCTGAGTTCACGTGCTCGCGCAAGTAGCTGAATACCTCGCGGACCGACGCGAGCTTGATGCCAGCGTCCAAGAGATTCTTGATCACACGAAGCTCAAGGAGATCTCGATACGAGTACTCGCGACGTGAACCACTGCCGGCGGCGTCGAGCAACGAAGGCCGCACCAAGCCGGTACGTGCCCAATAATCGAGTTGACGATACGAGATGCCAACAATGCTGGCTGTCTTGGTGCCGCTGAAACCTGCTTCGATCATGGCTGCCTCCGTGATCTAGAGAATATGTCGCTTACACATCGGTAGTTACGCCCGTGTAAGGAAGATCACAGTACGGTAAGCCGCGCGCGGCGTCAAGCTTTCTCGCGCGGAGCGCAAACTGAACTTCACGCACAGCGCGAATACGCCTGCGGTGAGGGACAGTGTCAGCTACTGAAGTCTTCGGGACTGATGTTCTCGATGAAGTCGCGGAACTCATCGAGGATCGATTCGGCTTCGCCCTCGCCCAATTCGGCGTGCTCGACCTCGGGCTCTTGGCCCACTTCGTCGAGCAGCTCGGACGTTGCGTAGATGAGCGCTCCTGTGCGAGCAGCGATAGCCATGGCATCAGAGGGCCGACTCGACAGTTCACGAAGCCCAGCGGCCGTCTGCAGGTGAATGGTGGCGTAATAGGTGTGCTCGCGAATCTCGGTGATGACAACACGATCGACGGTTGCATCGAGCAGCGCGAGGAACTGCACCAGTAGGTCGTGGGTCATCGGCCGCGGTGCGCTGAGGCCCTTGAGCGCAAAATGGATAGACGACGCCTCGGCGTTGCCAATCATGATCGCTAAGCCGCGCTGACGACCCGCTTGCTCCCGAAGGAATACAACCGGGGTGTTGTCGGGAGGTTCAATTCGAACCTCAACGAGCTCCATTGCGATATCCACGTCGGTGATGGTAACTCGCATTCGGGATTGAGTGCGAACGAACCCAACCGAAAGGCAAAAGTGCTGAGCTACTTAGGCTCCGTCGAAGTGGTGACGCAACATCGACTCGATCATCGCTGCGCGCAGCTGGTTGCCAAGCTCGGCGAGCTCGCTGAGTGTCTGCAGCGCCTGCTGACGTGCCTGAGGGTTGCGCTGACGAAGCAACGGCATGATGCGCTGCTCGAACAACGCCGATTCGCGCTCGGCAGCCTGACGCCATGAGCGAAGGTGGCGAGCATCAATGCCCTGTTCAAGAAAGCGCGCTGCGATGCGCGCGATCTCGACGGCGTCGGCCTGATAGGTGGCATCGGCGCCGGTTCCGCGTGAGGGCACAATGGCGAACTCATCGAGTTCGCGTAACTGCTCTTCAGAAATCTCGGCAGCCAAGCGCAATTCGTCGCGGCTGTAGGGCAGGCCGGGAAGATCTACCGCTGGAGACTTTGTTGCCACAGCCGGCTTGGCCGCAGCTACAGGCCGCGCTGGCTTGGCCGCAGCCTTGGGCGCTGCTGGTGAAGGCTCGGCGGGCTCGTTGGCGCCCACCACAGTAAGCACGGGCGGAGTAGACGCTGAAGCTGCCTCGACGGGGGCCGCTGGCCCATCGGCCGCACTGGACGGATCCGAAGGCGCTGGCGCTGGCGTTGGCACCGCAGACACGATGGGTGCCAGTGGAGTAACAGGCACCGAACCGGTGGCAGGCCGAGCAGAAGGATGACGCGACGTTTGCGCTGCTATGTCGCCAGGGATCAACGCTTTGCCGCCGGCCCATTCGGGTCCGCCGTCGGTGCGACGAAACACACTGTCTCGCTGAGGCACTTCGGGCACGACGGTGTTGCGAATCTCGACGTTGCGAATGCCGCGTGGCGGTGTGCGCCCGCCGGTTGGATCGGTTTCGATGGTGCCGGACTCAATGCGATCACGGATGACCTTCAGCGGCAGGAAGTTCTCTTTTTGCTCGTGCAGAATCGCGCGCAGCAGGTCGACATCGTGTTCGTAAAACTTGCGATAGCCAGAGGGCGTGCGCTCTGGTTCGATGAGGCCCTGACTCTCGAGAAAACGAATCTTTGAGATCGTCACATCGGGGAAGTCCTCGAGTAACAGCCCGAGCACCTCGCCGATGGAAAGGTATTGGTTATCCGACATCGTGGTCACTGCGCCCGCTCGAAAAAGACGAGGCGGAACTTGCCGACCTGAAGTTCGTCGCCCTGACTCAACAAGGCTTCTTCAATACGCTGCTGGTTGACATAGGTTCCGTTCAGCGAGCCTGCGTCGCGAGACACGTACCCCGCAGCTGTGCGCTCTACTTCGGCGTGGCGCCGAGAGACCGTGATGTCGTCGAGCATGATTTCGCTATCGGGGTGCCGGCCAAGATGGGTGACCGTGGCGCGAAGCGCAAAGCGCTCGCCTGCCTGGGCGCCGCTGCGCACGATGAGCACGCCGCAATCTTCGGGAACCGTGCTGAGATCTACGTGCACATCGTCGGCTGTGCCGGGGGCGTCGAGCAGTGGATCGACATTGGGCAGCGTGATGGTGTGATCCGAGGCGAGATCAAGCGCGGAGCCACACGCCGAGCAAAAGTTTGACTCGGTGCGATTTCTATGTCCGCAATCGTTACAGAACACGTAGGCCACGGCGCAGACCTTAGCTTTCTGTCAACGCGCGATAAGAAACGGCGTCGATCAATTGTGCCGTCTGGCTGGGGTCGGACATCTCAATCACACAAATCCAGCCGCCGCCGTAGGGGTCGTTGTTCACCGCGGCGGGGTCAGAGCCCAGCGCAGCGTTGACCTCGACCACAACACCCGACACCGGGGCATAGATATCGGAGACCGATTTGGTGCTCTCGACCTCGCTGAAACTTTGGCCATGCGTGACGGTGACCCCAATGTCTGGCACCTGCACGTAGACAACATCGCCTAATGCGTCTTGCGCAAAGTCGGTGATTCCCATGCGAGCCCGGTTGCCCGCTATCTGGATCCACTCATGGTCACTCGAGTACAGCAGCTCGTCAGGCACGTTCATTAGCCCACACGGTACTCAACTTGAGACCCCCCCTGTGAACAAACCAAAGACTGACTCTCTGCCTGAGGCTGAGATTGTTCAGACTGACGGTTCAGCGCAGCAATTGGCGAATGCGCCGGGCGTACTCTTGGCCGAGTCGACGTGAGTCGGCATCGGTGTTTCCTTCGGCCCATACATGAGTGACGGGCTCCTCGGGATCGGGCAACGCTAGGACCCATCCGTCGTCGTGCATCACCTTGACACCGTCGACCAGCACCACATCGCGTCCGGCCATCTCGACCAAACTGCGCATGACCAAACCCTTTTGTTCCCAGGGTGTGACCACCGTTTCGTGCACGACGTGTGACTTGGGTAGACCGGCGACAACGTCGGCCAAGCTTCGTTCGGTTCGAGCCAACAGGTCGAGGATCTTCAGCAGCGCACCAGCAGCATCGAACGCTGGCAGAAAGCCCGGCAAGATGTATCCGCCCGCACCATCGGAAGCGAAGCCAACTGCTGGCTCCATCGCCGCTGCCATCAGTGCCGCCATCGAGATCTTGGTGGGCACAACGTCGACCCCGTGGGCCTCGGCCAAACGAGCCGCCTGCTGGCTGATGTTTACCGGCAACGCAATGGCGTCGCCGAGCAGGTGGTCGCAGACCAAATCGACGAACGCCAAGAGGGCTTCGTCGTGGGTCAGCACCCGACCCTCGTTATCGATGAGCGTGAGCCGCTCGCCGTCGGCATCAATGATGGCGCCAAGGTGAGCACCTGAGGCACGTACCAGCCCGCCAACACGCTCGCTCGCAACAGCGAGATCGAAGGCAACGCGATCGGACGTAGACACGTACGGGTTCACTGCAAGCACGTCGGCGCCGAGTTTGCCGAGCAACGTGGGCATCACCAATGAGGTGGCACCAAAGCTGTAGTCGACCACGAGCTTGAACTTGCTCTCGCGGATGGCGTCGGCTTGCACCGTGGCCTCAAGCGCAACGGTGTACTCCTCGAGTGCGCGTGGCGGAAATTGAATGTCACCAATCTCTTCAGCGAGCACGCGCCGGAAATCTTCGCGCTGGAACAGCCGCTCGATTTTGCGTTGGCCGTCTTCGCTGATGTCGGTGCCCGACGAATCGAAAAACCGCACGATGACGCGTGACGGGTCGTCTTGGTGCAGTCGAACGGTAAGCCCGGCGAAGGCTCGCGGCGACCGGGTGAGGAACCGCGTGACCGGCACGCTGGCCACCTCGAGGTCGAGCACATCGACGCCCGACGCATTGAGCCCGGCCATGATGGCCCGCTTGAGCATGCGCGCCGCGCGGCTGGAGTCGCGTGAGATCACGACCGTAGTGCCCTTCTTCAACGACGTGCCGTGGGCCATTGCCAGCTTGACCGCAAGCTCGGGCGTGACGTCGACGTTGGCCAGACCGGTAACGCCATCTCGGCCGAACAGGCTGCGCGAACCCTTGCTCTCCCAGACGATGCTGGTATTCACCACTGCGCCATCTTCGATGGTCTTAAACGGGTACACCTTGACATCGCCGTTGAGCACAGCGCCGCTACCAACGAACACCGAGTCGCCCAGTACCACGCCTTCGTCGATACGAACGTTTGAGCGAATGCTGCAACTGCGACCCACTACTGCCCCGCGCAGACGAACGCCGGACCCCACGTAGACATTGTCGTGAAGCACCGAGCGTTCGATATGTACGTCGGTGAGCAGCCGCACGTTGGAGCCAAGCACGGTGTACTCGCCGAGCCGACATCCGGCTTCGACCTTGCAGCCCGGCCCGATAACGGCTGGGCCGGTGATGGTGGCCGACGGCGAAATTTCGGCACCCTCGCCGAGCCAAACCCCATCGCTGATGCGGAAGCCGGGGATCTCGAGTTGCACCTTTTGGTCGAGCACATCTTTGTGCGCATTGAGATACGCATCGAGTGTGCCGACATCTTCCCAAAAGCCTTCGGCGACGGCGCCATACAACGGCAACCCTTCGGCGAGCAGTTGAGGAAAGACCTCGCCACTGAAGTCGACCGAGCGACCCTCGGGGATGTAGTCGAAGATCGATGGCTCGAGCACGTAGATGCCTGTGTTGATGGTGTCGCTGAACACCTGACCCCACGTGGGTTTCTCGAGGAAGCGTTCGATAGTGCCGTCTTCGCGGGTGATGACGATGCCGAAGTCGAGTGGGTTCTCAACCGGCGTGAGGCCGATGGTGGCAATCGCTTTGTGCTCATCGTGAAACGCCACCAACGCGCCAAGATCCATGTCGGTCATGACGTCGCCAGAGATCACCAAGAAGCGCTCGTTCAACAGATGCCTCGCGTTGCCGACGCTGCCGGCGGTACCTAAAGGCACGGCCTCGTGTGCGTAGTGAATCGTGACGCCGAACTCGCTGCCGTCGCCGAAGTAGGTCTTGATCGCGTTGGCCAAGAACGCAACGGTGACCACAATCTCGTCGAAGCCGTGTTTGCGCAACAGGTTGATGACGTGCTCCATCATCGGCACATTGGCAATGGGCAGCATGGGCTTCGGAGCGTTTGAGGTGAGTGGGCGAAGTCGGGTGCCTTCGCCGCCCGCCATGATGACGGCCTTCATGATTTCTTCGTGTTCATTGTGCGAGATCCTTGTGTGCTCGATCGGCCCGGCCGTCGCGCAGGTTGGCGCGAATGACTGGGATGTATGCAAATGCGGTCCAGTAACTGATGATCAGACCTGGGATGGCACAGAGCCAACCGGTGATCTGAAACGGCAGCTTGTATCGAAAATCGGACTGGCCTAAGAGCAAGCCCGGCAGCGCCAGCATCAGCAAGAAGGTGGCCATTTTGCCCCACCACGTGACATCAAATCGCTTCATTCCAAAGGCTGTGGCCAACGCGACGATGCCACCAAAGAGCGTCTCGCGAACGAGCACCAACCAGAAGAACCACAGTGGGCTCACGCCGTAGACGATGATGCCCACGAGTCCGACGATGAACATCAAGCGATCGGCGGTTGGGTCAAGCACCTTGCCCAGATTGCTGACCTGGTTGAAGCGTCGCGCGATGTAGCCATCGATCCAGTCGGTGCCACCGAGTCCGCCCATAAGCCACGCGGCGCCCGCAAGGTTGTCGCGGCCAAACAAGATGTACAAGAACAGCGGGATGCACAGCAACCGAACAACAGACATTGCGTTGGGGATCGTGACAATGCGATCGGTGTCGGCTTCGAGTTGCGGGTCTGACGGCCGATTGATCAGGTGAGCAGATTTGCGTTTTGGGCGAGACGAGTCCGACGACACCGACGAAGCGTACAACGACCTACAGTCGCTGCATGACTCCACAAGCACTGCAGGGAAAGGTTGCGTTCATTACGGGCGCAGGATCGCAATGACCACCATTTTCACCCGCATCATCAACGGCGACATTCCTGGCACGTTCGTATACCGCGACGAGCTCTGTGTTGTCTTCATGTCGATCAACCCAATGGCGATCGGCCACGCGCTGGTCGTGCCTGTCGAAGAGGTTGACCATTGGGTCGATTGCTCACCCGACCTCTCGGCGCATCTCTTCGCCGTGAGCCACCGCGTCGCCAAGGCGCAGCAGCTGGCTTTTGGCTGCGAGCGCGTTGGGCTCATCATCGCCGGATACGAAGTGCCGCACGCACACATTCACCTGATCCCCACCACGCACATGGGGCAACTGTCGTTTGCAAACGCAGCAACGTCGGTTGATTTTGGGGCGTTGGCCGAGGCGGCGCAGCGCATTCGCGACGCACTGAACCAAGACTGAGGCTTGAGGGGTCAGTCTTGAGGCCTCAGCCGAGGCGGAGCGTTTCGAGTGGCTCGAGTTTGGCGGCGCGAACTGATGGGTACAAGCCGGCGATCACCGAGATGACCATCGCCAGAAGGATTCCTGCCGGCGGCAGCCATGGCGCCAGAACGAACACCCAGCCAGCAATGGTGGCGCCTAAGAAAATAGACACGATGCCGAGTAACACCCCGCAGATCCCACCGAGCAATCCAATGAACAGCGACTCGAGCAAGAACTGCGACGCGATGATTGAGCGGGTGTGACCCAGTGCTCGACGAATACCGATTTCAGCAGAGCGCTGAATCACCGAGATCGACATCACGTTGGCAATGCCAACGCCACCCACGATCGACGCCAGAATGCCCATCGAGACCACAATGAGCTTGATCTGCTGATCGCTCTGTGCAGCGAGCTGCAGGGCTTCAGACTTGATGTCGGTGGTCACTTCATCGGGACCGCCGAGGTTGACCGCTACCTTCAGCGCCTCTGACGTGTCCTTCTCGGCGCCTACCTGCGATCGCACATAGATCTTGTTGGCCAAGATCTTGTCGGTGTCGACAAAGTCGGCCTTGGCCGCCGAGAACGTAATGAACACTGCGTTATCGAATGCGGGTTCGAGCTCTACTTCGCTGAGTACTCCAACAACGCCGTAACGGATGTTGCCGAGTTCGATCGTTCTTGTCTCACCGGGCAAATAGTTGAACTGCCGAGCGAGCCCAATGCCAATCACGGCAGACCTACTCGTTGCCTGCTCATCGAAGTCGTTGAGCCATCGACCGCTGATCAGATTCACCTCGAGCACCGAGGGCAACAGCACGTCACTGGCCAACACCGGAATGGGCACCGCCTCGTACTTATCTTTCGCCTCGTTATACGGCGTGACCACGATGTTCGCGAGTTCGTGGACCTTGGCAACAGACTTCACGGTGACGACGCTGCGAGCGCGATCGAGCACGTCTTCGGGAAGCGTGGGGTCCTGGCCGCCAAACGCACTGGACGCAGAAACCTCGATGAGGTTGGTGCCAAGTTTATTGACCTTTGCTTTGAGGTCGCCCTTGGCGCTGTCGGTGAGACCGACTGCAGCGATGATGGCCGCCACACCGATCATTGGACCGAGCAACAGCAACAGCGTGCGCACCTTGCGCGCGAAGAGGCCAGTAAGCGAGACCATCAGGAGATCTTTGAATGTCTTCATCGCACCCTTGTCATGTCGCTCACGATGCGACCGTCGCGCATCGATACCTTACGAAACGCGGCATCGGCCACTTCGAGGGCGTGGGTGACCAGCACCACTGCGCGCTCGGGCGACTGCAGGTTGGTGAGCAACTCCATCACGTTCTCAGCATTCTGTGAGTCGAGCGCACCCGTGGGTTCGTCGGCCAACAAGATCTTTGGTTCTGTCACCAGTGCACGCGCGAGGGCGACGCGCTGCTGCTCGCCACCTGACATCTGCACGGGACGATGCTCGTGGCGATGACCCAAGCCAACTTTGTCGAGCGACTCGATGGCTCGTCGGCGGCGCTCGGACTTGCTCAGTCCCCGATACAGCAACGCTGTCTCGACATTGCCAGTGGCATCGAGGTGAGGGATGAGGTGGAACTGTTGGAAGACGAAGCCAATGGTTCGGCCGCGCACTTCGGTGCGGTCGGCATCGTCGAGGCCAGTAACGGTCTTGCCGCCAACAATGATCGTGCCCGACGTTGGGATATCGAGACAACCCAACAAACCCAGCATGGTCGACTTGCCGGAGCCCGACGGACCAACGATGGACACGAAGTCGCCGGGCATGATGCGCAATGACACATCTCGCAGGGCATAGACCTTGGCGTCGCCACTGCCGTACACGCGCGACACTTCTTTGAGTTCGAGCAACGGCTCGACATATGGCTCGTTGGCCGGTTGTTGTTGCGACACGTCTGCGTCGGTATCAGGTTCGTGAAGCATGTTTAGCCGCCGGCGGCGGGAGTTCCGGCGGCGTCGACATCGATGACAACGAGTTCGTTGCCCTTGAGGCCCGTGACAATTTCGACGTACTCGTTATCGATGAGGCCAATGGTGACTGGTACCCGCGTGATAGTGCCCTGATCGTTGACCACTCGCACCTCGTCGCCGTCGCTTGAGCGAAGCACCGCAGCGACGGGAACTGACAACACGTCGGTCTTCTCAGCCAGCGTGACTTCGATGGTGACCGAGGCGCCATCAACCGCAGCCAATTCGCCCTTCACCTCAACGACGCCTTCGTACAACTCTTCGCCAGCGTCGCCGACCGTTGCAGCGTCGTCAAGCGTCGTGATCAGGCCGGTCAATTCCTGATCGCCTGCCTTCAGCTTCACAGTTGCTGGCTGGCCAACTTCGAGCTGGGCGCGATCTGATGGGCTGACCTTCATTGTGATCGTAAACACGGGCTCGGTGAGGGTGACCACCGGGGCTCCCTGCAACACGAATTCGCCTTCGTCGACCTCGACCTTACCCACCCGAGCAGGCCACTTGGCGACGAGCATGTCGCTTGGCAAGAACACAACATCGTCGTTGATCACGTTGAGCGGCACGTTGACCGTAGATGCCCCGGCCTTCATGATGACGGTGCCAGACAGCACCTCATAGTCGGTGCCCTCGCCAGCAGTGCCGCCAACTTGGTAGTTGATCGAGGTGTCGTCGGTAACTGCCGAATCGGCCACGATCTGGAAGCTTCCTCGGCCGCCCTCGGACACTCGACCGCCACCAGCGAGACGCATCTCGGGGAGATCGCCGCTCTTAATCGTGATGCGGGTGCTCGACGGACTGCCAACCGCATAGGCCACGTGACCAACGTCGGAATTCGGATCGGCACCAAGCGTGACGATGAGCGACTCATCGACTTCTACTGCTTTGTCCTTGCGGATCTGAACGTTGAGACCAACCGTGGTCTGTCCCGCCCGGATCGTGAATGTCTTCTTGTCGAGTTCGACATAATCGTCGGCGACCTTGGCGGTACCCGAGAAGCTCAACGTGAAATCCTGATCGACGTTGGACTCGACAGTGGACTTGATAGTGATGGCCGCCTGCTGACCCTCGTCGACCTCAACCGAATCGGTCTCGATAGTAAAGATCGGCTGCAAATCGCTTCCGTTGGCAGCGATCTTGACGCGCACCTGGTTCGTTGGACCGACGATGTAGTTGGGGTCGTTACCGAACTGGTCGGTGAGCTGCACCGTGATGTCTTCGGCATTTTCGATGACCTGATCGTGGAAGACCGAGACCGGGTCAAGCGTGACCGAGGTCTGTCCGGCGGGGAACACGAAGTCACCATTGATGGTGTCATAGTCGTCTCCGTTGGTGGGGTCGTCGCCTCCGGTGGCGCTGCCGTTAATGGTGAGGTCGACGCTGAGGTCTTGGGCAGGGGCCACGTCGGCCGTGAATGTGAGCGTGAACGTGTCGCCCTCATTCACCGTGCCTGAGCTGACGGAGGCATTGATAGTGGGCTTGGTGACCACTCGTGGCGCATGGATAGCGCGGACCTGTCCGGCAGCGGCTTTCACTGGAGGTGCCGACGGAACGATGGTGAACGCAACCGTGTTGTCCTTGGCCACCTTGTAGCCAGCGCTGTTCTGCATCAGGCTGACAGTGACGCTCTCTTCAGGCTCGGGCGTTGCCCCGCCGTAGCCACGATCAATCTGCCACTTTGCAAGCGCCGATCGGGTCTCTTCGGTGTAGAGGTTGTCGGGCTTGGAAATTGCGTATCCCTGAGCCTTGAGAATGGTCTCAAGCTGCAACACGTCGGGCCCGTCGCTACCAACGTCGAGTCGGCGAAAGAACGCAAAGTCGCCATCGACCGCATACGCGGTGCGACCGTCGAGCGAGAAAATCGGGTCACCAGAATTGATGTTGTCGCCATCCTCTACCGAGATGGCGCTGACCTTGCCATCGACTGGCGAGTTAATGGTCTGCGTCTCGTCGCGACGCAGCACACCATTGACCGTGAGGATGTCGTTGAGCGTGCGCCGTGTCACCGCCTGAGGCTTGATGATCAGCCCGCGCACTGTTGGCGTATCGATGGTGGCGCGTCCGATGACGAACACTCCTGCGAGGAGCGCTACGACGCCGACCCCGATGACTACTTTTTTGCCCGAAGCCATAACCGAACTACCCATTTCCCTTGATTGCGTCGTTGATGCCAGTGTCAGAAAGGCACTGGTCGATGTCACGCTGATTCAACGTGCCATCTGGTGATTGGAAGACCGACGGGTTGATCAAACCGATCTTGTCTGTGGTGGTCTCGATCGTCCAGCCCTTATCGACCAGACACTTTTCGAGCAGCTTGAACGCCTTGTTGCGAGTTTCAACCTCGGCCGGATTCAGATTGGACCGGGTGGTCTGCATCTCTTTCAGAATCGAAAGGATGTCGGACCGGGCCGCGCAGGTGGTGATGACCTTCACGTATTCGGGATCCTTATAGGCAGGGTTCTTGGGATCCTGCAGGTTGCCCTTGATGGTCTCGCCGGCGTCTTCGATGCAGCTCTTGAACTTGCCGTAAGCATCGAAGAGCCTGAGTTCTGGAGGACGAGTGTCCTTGTTCAGTGGAACAGTGTCACCGGCAGCTGCATCGACGCCGGTGCCGCCAGCGGCTGTGGCACCTGAACCATCGGTCGCTGGACCGTCGGTGGTGAGCGGCTCCATCTCGGCGCGTGCCGGTGGTGAGCGGCTCCATCTCGGCGCGTGCCTGCTTGACTTCATCGGGCGTGAGCACTTGCACATCGTCGGCCGAGCGAACCTGAGCCTCAGGGGCACTGGACCCGCACGCCGAAAACAGGGTGACCAGTGTGACAACCGCTACAACTGTTTTGCGCATTGGAGTAACCTATTGCCAAAAGAAGCGCTTCGGCGAAGCCAAACGATCAAACTCGCCCACGTAAGCAGCAGATAGCGTCGACCGTTCATGGACGCAGCCGCATTGAGCATTACGTGAACGTTGCGTTTCGTTGCCCGCACTGCCTTGAAAGCCTTGCTGAGCGCCAGCAAGAGTACGTCTGCCCGTCTGGGCACCATTTCGACCGCGCCAAAGAGGGTTACGTCAACCTGTTGCCTG
>JAPKZR010000191.1 GCA_026393695.1 Actinomycetota bacterium | reverse complement strand
TGAATCTTGAGTGGCTCGGCAATGGTTTCGTTCACCTGCATACGCGGGTTCAGCGAGGCGAACGGATCTTGGAAGACCATTCCGAGGTTGGCGCGATACGGCCGCATGGCGCGGTTCGACAGACCGACGAGTTCTTGCCCGTCGAAGACCACAGAACCCGAAGTGGGTCGTTGCAACTGAAGCACGGCGCGTCCTGCGGTGGACTTGCCGCAGCCAGATTCGCCAACCAGACCAAGCGTCTCGCCGTGCGCAATGTCGAAGCTGATGTTTGAAACGGCCTGCACTTGACCAATCGTGCGCCGCACGATGCCTCCGCCGCGAACGGGAAAGGTCTTGACGAGATTACGAACGGACAACAACGGCGCCGCAGACGATGAGCCAACCGAAGATGTGTCGACGACGCTCATTGAGCGATCCCTTCGAACAGCCGCAACGGCTCGGACATTTCGTTGAGTTCCTTCACGTGATGGCACCGAGACAGGTGGGCTTCGCTCACGGTCTCCAGTTGCGCTTCGGTGGTCTCACACTGCGCCGAGGCGAGCGGACACCGTGGCACAAACGGGCACCCTGCCGGCACGTTGATCAAGCTCGGCGGTGCGCCACTGATGGGCTTCAATTGTTCGAGCGTTCCGGCGTGTGCGGGCAACGACCCCAACAAACCAATGCTGTACGGCATACGCGGCGCGTAGAACACATCGTCGGCTGTGCCCGACTCGACCACTTGGCCGGCATACATCACCTGCATGCGATCGACCATGCCAGCGACCACGCCGAGGTCGTGAGTGATGAGCACAATCGCATGATCGAGTTGGTCTTGCAGGCCCATCAGCATCTCAAGGATCTGCGCCTGCACAGTTACGTCGAGCGCCGTGGTGGGCTCGTCGGCGATGAGCACATCGGGACTGTTCGCAATGGCCATTGCGATCATCGCTCGCTGACGCATGCCACCGGAAAACTCGTGCGGATACGAATCGACCCGGGTTGCCGCCTGAGGAATCTGCACCATGTCGAGCAGCTCAATAGCGCGCGCCCGGGCTTGCTTACGGCTCATTGTCTGGTGCACTCTCACGGCTTCGGCCAGTTGCGAGCCGACCTTGTAGACCGGGTTGAGCGCAGTCATTGGGTCTTGAAAAACCATCGCAATCTTGTTGCCGCGGTAGGCGCGCATCTCGCGAGGCTTGAGACCCACCAGCTCTTCGCCGCGAAACTTGATGGAGCCAGTGACCCGCGCCGTGCTGGGCAGCAGACCCATGATGGCCATCGCGGTCACCGACTTACCGCAACCACTCTCGCCAACGATGCCGAGCACCTCGTGCCGCCCAACCTCGAACGACACACCGCGAACCGCTTTCACGACGCCGTCGTCGGTTGGGAACTCGACGCTGAGATCGGTGACCTTCAGAAGTGGCTCGATGCCGCTCATGCGCGCACTCGGTTCTGCTTCGGATCGAACGCATCGCGCAGACCGTCGCCGATGAAGTTGATCGTGAGCGAGATCAGGCACAGCATGAGCACTGGCCACCAGAACTCATTGGGATAGGTGGTGGCCTTGCTCTTACCCACTTCGATGATCTTGCCGAGCGATGTGTCGGGCGGCTTCACACCGAGACCCAAGAACGACAGCGCTGCCTCGGCGAGCACTGCCCCACCAACAGCCAATGTTGCGTTCACGATGATTGGACCCAAGGTGTTGGGCAAGATGTGTCGAAAGATAATGCGTGGCGCCGAAGCGCCAACCGAACGGGCGGCCTCGACGAACTCCTTCTCACGCAGCGACAAGAACTCGCCACGAATCACTCGGGCAATACCCATCCACCCGAACAGCGCAAGGAACAGCGCCAGCCAGAGCCACGTAGAGCCCTTCACGTTGCGCTGCAGGGCCGCAACCGCAGCGAGATATGGAATGACCAACATCAGATCGGTAAAGCGCATCAGCACGGCATCGGTGAAGCCGCGGAAGTAGCCGGCAATTGCCCCGACCACTACACCCAGGCCAACGCTGACGACGGTAACGACGATGGCAATGCGGATTGAATATTGCGTGCCGCGCATCACCTGG
>JAPKZR010000201.1 GCA_026393695.1 Actinomycetota bacterium | reverse complement strand
TGGCACTGCCACGACCGCTGTGGCCAACAGTACGGTGATCAACTTGCCGACGGCCACCACCGGCGCAAGCGCTACGTCTGGCAGCACGCCAACAACGGGAGCTCCCGGCCCTACGCGTCGCGTGAACAGCGTGCCGCCCACCACTGATCCCGCCAGCGCTACGCCAGCGGCGCTCACAGCCACGCCTCCAACGGGTGGCACGGCACCGACCGACACAGCGTCAAGCGACACAGCGTCAAGCGACACGGTGGTAGCAACTGGCGAGACAACCACCACTGTTGCCGGCGGTGGTAGCAACTGGCGAGACAACCACCACTGTTGCCGGCGCAACCACCACAACCGGGTTGCCATTCTCTGATCCTGCGGCAACTCAGGTGCTTCCAACTCGCGATGGCGGCAAGTGCCAGGTGGGCCCATCGGGCGGCACCGGCGAGGTATTTGTTCGTGACTCCGCAGCGCCACGCATCATCGGCGGCGGCTGGGGCGTCACGGTCGACCTCAAGACCGGCGGCAGCGGCGAAGGCGTGTGGAATGCCTTGGCGAAAGAGTGCTTCAACGGCACCGCAACGTGCCCATCGAAGCAGCTGGCAATCGAGCTCGACGGTCAGATTCAGTCAGCCCCCACAGTGAACGCCGAGAACTTCACGGGCAGCGTGCAGATCACCGGCAACTTCACCAAGAACGAAGCCACCAAGTTGGCCCAAGTGATGAACTCGGGCGCCCTTCCCATCACCTTGCAAGCCGAAGCAGTGCAAACCGTTTCAGCAACGCTCGGTAAGGACTCTCTGCGTGCGGCACTCATTGCTGGAGCCATCGGCGTGGCTCTGGTTTTGGCGTTCATGTTCGCCTACTACCGACGCTTAGCGGTGGTGGTCCTACTCGGCCTGTGTGTCTCTGGCACATTGGTCTACAGCATCACTTCGTTCATCTCCCGGTTCTACAACGGTGTGCTGTCGCTCGCCGGCGTGGCGGGCCTGATTGTCTCTATCGGTGTCACCATTGACTCCTACGTGGTGTTCTTCGAGCGCCTCAAGGACGAAATGCGTGCCGGTCGCTCACTGCGCAACTCTGCGCAGCGCGGCTTCAAGGCTGCGTTCCACACCATCTTGGTGGCCGACTCCGTGTCGCTCATTGGTGCGGCAGTGTTGTGGTACTTGTCGGTCGGAGCCGTTCGAGGCTTCGCCTTCTACCTCGGCCTGTCGACATTGATCGACGTGTTCGTTGCGTACTTCTTCACCCGCCCAGCGGTGTTGTTGTTGGCACGGAGCAAGTTCATGAGCGGCAAGAAGATCATGGGTATGGAGCCCTCTGCCGACGCAAACCAGGCACTAGGAGCAACGTCGTGACCGAAGTTCTCGCACCCGAAACCGAAGTGTCGCTGCATCGCACCGCACGCGCTCGGCTCTACCACGGTGAAACGCGTGTCGACTTCATGGGTCGCAAGTGGTGGGGCATCGGCGTCTCAGCGGCGCTCATCATCGCCACCATTGTTTCGTTGTTCGCTCAGGGCCTGAATCTCGGCCTCGACTTCAACGGCGGCGTTCAGTGGGAAGTCCCTTCAGCCAACATCACCGACGCTCAGGCCCGCGATGTGCTCAATGCCAATGGCGTGACTGCTGCTGAAGCAAAGATCGTCACTGTGTCGGCGAGCGGTGTCGAGCGTCTGCGTATTCAGACCTCGGAGCAGCCTGCCGATGTTCGCCAAAAGGTGAGCGCCGCTTTGGCGAAAGCTGGCAAGGTCGACATCAAGGACATCAGCAGCAACTCCGTTACCGCGTCATGGGGTAAGGAAATCACCAACAAGGCTGTTCGAGCCCTGGTGGTCTTCATCATCTTGGTGGCGTTGTTCATTGCGTGGAGGTTCGAGTGGGCAATGGCGCTCAGCGCCATCGCCGCCATGCTCCACGACGTGCTCATCAGCGTGGGTATCTACTCGATCCTGCAACTCGAGGTCACTCCCGCCACCGTCATCGCGTTCCTCACGATTCTCGGCTTCTCGCTCTACGACACCATCGTGGTGTTCGACAAGGTCGACGAGAACACGGTGCGTTTCGCTGGCTCTCGACTGCCGTACGACGACGTCATCAACGTGTCGATGAACCAGGTCGTGATGCGCTCGCTCAACACCAGCCTCGCTGCGGTGTTGCCGGTGTTGTCGCTGCTCGTGGTTGGTGCCGGCTTGCTCGGTGCCATCTCGCTGCGTGAATTCGCCTTGGCATTGTTCGTCGGTCTTGTAACCGGGTCGTATTCTTCGATCTTCATTGCAGCGCCGTTGTTGGCCTGGGTCAAGGGTCAAACACCGAAGTACAAAGCAATGCGCGGCCCACGAGCCGTTGGCGTCGACCTTGAGCGTCTCGTGATGGGTGGCTCACCGGCTGCACGCCGCGAAGCACAGCGCCTGCGCTCGGCCCGCGCCGGCGATGCAGCTGCCGTTGGTGGCGCTTCGGTGAATGCGCCAGAGGCGTTGCTCACTCATGCGCCACGCCCTCGCAAGAAGAAGCGTCGCTGACGCCTACGTATCCAAGCAGTACTGCGTGCAGGTTCGCTAGCCTGCACGCATGGATGCCGACGTTTCTATGACCGACACCCCTTGGCTTCGCGGCCTCGTGCGAGAGATCGCTGATTATCCCACCGAGGGCGTGGTCTTTCGGGACATCACCCCGCTGCTCGGTAACGCCGATGGTTTCCGCCGAGCCATTCAGAGCTTGGTCGAGCGCTTCGAGCACCTCGAGATCGATCGTGTGCTCGGCATGGAGGCTCGTGGCTTCATCGTTGCAGCTCCTGTTGCATATCTGCTTAACGCCGGATTTGTTCCGGTGCGCAAGGCGGGCAAACTGCCGTGGGCTGTCGTGCGTGAGGAATACAGCCTCGAGTACGGCACCGACAAACTCGAGGTGCACCGCGACGCCATCCACCCCGGCGAACGAGTGCTGGTCATCGACGATGTGCTCGCCACTGGCGGCACCGCAGCAGCAACGTGCCGGCTCATCGAAGAGCTTGGGGGAGTCGTCGTCGGACTCGGCTTCCTGCTCGAAATCGGTGGCCTCAATGGTCGTGCTCGCCTTGGCGACCATCTCGTAGAGAGCCTGGCGGTCTACTAGCCAATGGGCACTGTTGACCGCGTGCTGCCGTGGCGTCGGCAGCACCAGCCCACCAACGATGCCCTTGCACCTGTTCTCGCCGCGTACAAAAGGCGGCACCCAAAGGCCAGCACCACGATGATCACGCGTGCGTTCGCGATGGCCAGCGAAGCGCACATGCACCAAAGCCGCAGCAGCGGCGAAAGCTACATCAACCATCCGCTCGCCGTAGCGCGTATTGTCGCCGACCTTGGCCTTGACGAAACCTCACTTGCTGCTGCGCTTCTGCACGACGCAGTCGAAGACACCGAGATCACCATTGCCGAGGTAGAGAAGCAATTCGGCAAAGATGTCGCCGCAATTGTCGATGGCGTTACCAAGCTCGAGCGCTTGCAGTTCGACTCGAAAGAGGCGCAGCAAGCCGCCACCATGCGCAAGATGTTGGTCGCGATGGCACGAGATCTGCGCGTGCTCATCATCAAGCTCGCCGACCGCTTGCACAACATGCGCACTATCGCTGGCATGCCTGCCGACAAGCAGCGCCGCATCGCCCAAGAGACTCTCGATATCTACGCGCCGCTTGCTCACCGTCTGGGGATGCAAGAACTTCGCCAGCAACTCGAAGACCTCAGTTTTGCGTCGCTATATCCCAAGCGTTTTGCCGAGCTCGATCATCTCGTAGCAACGCGTAGCCCCGAGCGCGACATGTATCTGGCCAAGACGCTGGCCGACGTGCGCTCACGACTTGGTGAGCTTGGTATTCATGCCGAGGTCACCGGTCGCGGCAAGCACATGTGGAGCATCTACGAAAAGATGATCCAGAAGAACCGTGACTTCGATGAGATCTTCGACCTCGTCGCAATCCGCGTCACGGCCGACTCGATCAAAGATTGCTACGCAGCGCTCGGTTGTATTCATGGTCGTTGGAAGCCCGTTGTAGGCCGGTTCAAGGACTACATCGCAATGCCGAAGTTCAACTTGTACCAGAGCTTGCACACCACGGTTATCGGGCCTGACGGCAAGCCCATCGAGGTGCAAATTCGCACACGCGAAATGCACCAGCGTGCCGAATGGGGAGTCGCTGCGCACTGGGCCTACAAAGAAGACGCGCCTACCCAAGACATCGATTGGCTCAATCGCATCATCGACTGGCAAGCCGAGATCACCGATCCGAACCAGTTCATGGAGAGCCTCAAGAGCGACCTTGAGCAAGAAGAAGTGTTCGTGTTCACCCCCAAGGGTCGAGTGGTCACGTTGCCGATTCACTCAACGCCGGTCGATTTCGCGTACGCTGTGCACACCGAAGTCGGGCACAAGTGCATCGGTGCCAAAGTGAACGGGCGCCTCGTGCCGCTCGATAGCGAACTGCGCAGCGGCGATACATGCGAGATCTTCATCTCGAAGCTCGAGTCCGCAGCGCCGTCACAAGACTGGCTGGCGTTCGTCGAGTCACCTCGAGCCCGCAACAAGATTCGCCAATGGTTCAGTCGCGAGCGTCGCGACGACGCTGTCGATATTGGCCGCGATGAGCTCACGAAAGAGTTCCGACGTGAGGGCCTGCCGGTGCATGGCATGTGGACCTCAGAGGTGTTTCTCAAAGAGCTTGGGGCGCACGGCTTTACCGATCTCGACACGGCGCTTGCCGCAATCGGCGAGAAACACCTGTCGGCGCGTGGCCTGGTGCAAAAGGTGGCGCACGAGTTCCGCAGCGGCAACCAAGAAGAGCAGCTGTCGTCATCGCAGGTCGTGCGTCCACGCGGTTTTCGGCGTGCTCGATCTACGGCTGGGATTCATGTCGAGGGCCTCGACGATGTCTTGGTTCGTCTCTCGCGATGCTGCACCCCAGTGCCCGGCGACGAGATCATGGGCTTCGTCACCCGCGGTCGCGGCGTCAGCGTGCACCGATCCGACTGTGCAAACGCTGTGTCGCTGATGAGCGATCAGGCCTCGCGTCTCATCGACGTCGAATGGGCCGGCGATAACCGTAAGGCCGTGTTCCGCGCTGGTGTTGAGGTGGTGGCTCTCGATCGCTCGCGGCTCCTTCGCGACGTAGCCAACGCTCTGAGCGAGCAACACGTGAACATCGTGGCGTGCAGCACACACACCGGTAGCGACCGAGTAGCGAAGATGCGCTTCGAGTTTGAGCTTGGAGACCCAAGCCTTCTCGACACTGTGTTGCGCACCATTAAGACTGTCGACGGTGTCTACGACGCCTATCGACTGGTGCCAGGGAAGGGCACCTGAGCCCACACGCAGTCACTCGCCGCGTCTCGTCTCACGAAACACTCCGAGTGTTCACGCCTGCGGTGCTCTAACCTTGTCACCTATGCCCGAGTTCCAGCACAGCCCAGGGATGCGCGACATCCTGCCCCCCGATTCGGGCCGCTGGCGTCAGTTCCAGGCCGTCTTTGCTCAGGTCGTTGAGGCTGCCGGTTACGGCGAGGTGATGCCTCCACTGATGGAAGACCTTGGTGTCTTTCAACGCGTAGGCGAGGCAACCGATGTCGTCACCAAAGAGATGTACGACTTCATCGATCGCGGGGGTCGCCATGTGTCGCTGCGTCCCGAGTGCACGGCCAGCGTGTGTCGCATCTTTGCGCAGCATCGCCCCATCACGCCGTGGAAGGTGTTCTACGCAGGCCCCAACTTTCGCTACGAGAAGCCTCAGCGTGGGCGCTTTCGACAGTTCGACCAAGTTGGCATCGAAGTGCTTGGCGCCGACGATCCGTACCTCGATGTTGAGGTCATTGCCTTGGCATGGGAGTTCTATCAGCGCCTCGGCCTTCGCCAGGTGAAGTTGCTGCTCAACTCGCTCGGCGAGCCCGACGATCGGGCGCGTTATGAGGCGAGCCTTGCGCAGTACTTCAATGACAATCTCGAGCGCCTGTCGCCCGAGAGTCAGATCACGCTCATCAAGAATCCGTTGCGCGTGCTCGACTCAAAGCGCGCTGGCGATGCAGCAGTATTAGCCGACGCTCCGCGCATTGCCGCGTTCTATAGTCCAGAGGCCGCAGCGCATTTCGAAGCGGTGCAACAGGGCCTTACCGAGTTGAGCATCCCGTTCACCATCGACACCGCATTGGTGCGTGGACTCGATTACTACCGACGCACCACCTTCGAGTTTCAGGGCGGCACGCTCGATTCGGCGCAGAACGCGCTCGGCGGCGGCGGCCGATACGACGGCCTGGTTGAGTCACTTGGTGGTCCAGCCACCCATGGCATCGGCTTCGCGCTCGGCCTCGACCGCACGCTATTGGCTTGCGACGACGAAGGCGTCTTCGGTGCTCCGAACAAAACCGTCGATGTGTTCGTTGTAGACACCACAGGCGGCCAAGAAGCGTTGCGCATCACTGCGCAGCTGCGTGCCGCGGGCATCTCGGCCGATCGAGCATTTGAGAATCGCAGCATGAAGAGCCAGATGAAAGGCGCCGATCGCAGCGGTGCGCCCTTAGCCATCATCGTTGGCTCGAACGAACTTGAAGTTGGCCAAGTTGTGATCCGTCCGCTACGCGGCGAAGACGCTCAGCGATCTGTCGCTCGCGACACACTGATATCCGAAGTCATCCAAGCCCTTCAAACGGCTCCGAAAGAGGCAACACAATGAGTGCGACCAGCATGCGCTCCAACATGTGCGGTGAAGTCCGCGCTATTCACATCGGCCAAACCATCAGCGTCTGCGGATGGGTGGCCAGTCGTCGCGAGCACGGCACGCAGTTGGCATTCGTCGATGTGCGCGACCACACCGGCGTCGTGCAGTGCGTGGTCGACAACGATGTCGATGTACGCAGCGAGTTCGTGGTGCGCATCACCGGCACCGTTCGGGCCCGTCTCGAAGGCACCGTGAACCCCAACCTTCCCACTGGCGAGATTGAGATGGGCGAATGTGTTGTCGAGGTGCTGCGCACCGCCGAGCCACCGCCGTTCCCCATCGACTCACGCGCCGACAAGGTTGAAGAGACCACCCGCTTGCAGTTCCGTTACCTCGACATCCGCCGCGAGCGAATGCAAAAGAACCTGCGCGTACGCGCCAAGGTGAACTCAGCCATCCGCGGAGCGATGGAAGCGCAGAGCTTTGTCGAAGTAGAGACTCCAATGTTGGTGCCGTCTACTCCCGAGGGCGCCCGCGAGTTCTTGGTGCCGAGCCGCAAAGAGCCAGGCGCGTTCTACGCGTTGCCGCAGAGCCCACAGTTGTTCAAGCAGTTGTTGATGGTGGCTGGTATGGATCGCTACTACCAGATCGCTCGTTGCCTTCGCGACGAAGACCTGCGCGCCGATCGCCAGTACGAGTTCATGCAGCTCGACGCCGAGATGAGCTTTGTCAGCCAAGACGACGTCCTCGCAGCCATCAGCTTGGCTGTGATGGCTGCGGCCGAAGCCGTCACGGGCGAGCGTCCACCGACCATCGAGCAGATGACATGGCGCGATGCCATGAACCGCTTCGGTGTCGACAAGCCCGACCTTCGTTTCGGTATGGAGCTCAACGAACTCACCGACATCTTTGCCGCAACCGAGTTCAAAGCGTTTGCGGGTGCAGCATGCATTAAGGGCATCAATGCCACGGGTAAGGCCGAAGAGTTGGGCCGCAACAAGCTCGATGCGCTCACCGATCGCGCCAAGCAAATGGGCGCCAAGGGCTTGGTGTGGCTCAAGGTTGCCGCCGACGGCAGCCTCGAATCGCCAGTTGCCAAGTTCCTCAGCGCCGACGAGCAGGCTGCGTTGATTGCCCGCCTCGAGGCAAAGCCCGGCGACCTGATTCTCATCGTGGCCGATGCGTGGGACACCACATGCGAAGTCTTGGGTCAGATCCGCAACGACCTTGGCCGCCCACCAGTGTGGCAGGGGCCCTACCGCTACGTATGGGTGATCGAATTCCCATTGTTCGTTGGCCTCGACAAGGAGACCGGAAAGCCAAAGCCTGGCCATCACCCGTTCTGCATGCCGCACCCAGACGACCTCGATAAGTTCGACACCGATCCAATGTCGGTACGAGCAATGGCCTATGACCTTGTGCTCAACGGCTGGGAGCTTGGTTCTGGTTCCATTCGAATCCACAAGAGCGATCTGCAGCGCAAGGTGTTCACAGCATTGGGCATCAGCGACGAAGACGCCGAAAAGAAGTTCGGCTTCTTCTTGCGCCCATTCGAATACGGGGCCCCACCACACGGCGGCTTCGCGTTTGGCATCGATCGTCTTGTGGCGATTCTTGCTGGCGAAGAGAACATCCGTGAGGTCATTGCATTCCCGAAGACGCAAAGCGGCACGGACCCGATGACCAACGCGCCAACAATTCCGAACCCGAAGCAATTGGCAGAACTCGGCATCCGCGCGATGCCGCCCAAGGCCTAGGTCGATGCTGGCGCCGGCGCATCGCGCCTGCGCCACCACGAGCTTGTAGGTTCTGAGCCATATGGCAAGCCCACATTTCCGAGCTGGAGTCGTCATGGTCGTTCGCGGAGTCGACGACCGTTTGCTGGCGTTCGAACGCGGCGACGTGCGCGGGCAATGGCAGCTGCCCCAGGGTGGCCTCGAGGTTGGTGAGGATCCCCTCGCTGCCGCCTGGCGCGAGCTACGTGAAGAAACGGGACTCGGCCCCAACGAGGTTCAAGCGGTGGCTCAATATCCCGATTGGGTGCCCTACGAGTACCCCGATGAGCTCAAGACAGCCAAGGGTCGCCTTGGGCAGCTGCATCGCTGGTTCCTGTTCGACGCGCTGCGCGCCGACATCGTGCCCACGCCAGACAATCACGAATTCGTCGCGTGGCAGTGGGTGACCCGTGAGTGGCTGATTGAGAGCGTGGTCGATTTCCGGCGCGCCGGCTATCAGTTGGTGCTGAGCTCGTTGTGAGCGACGATCTGTTCAGCTCGGCTGCCGCCGATCGACTGCGCCAACAAGCTCCGCTCGCTGCACGTTTGCGACCGCGTACGCTCGACGAGGTGGTGGGGCAGGCACACCTTGTGGGACCAGGACGACCACTGCGCCGACTTGTCGAGCAAGACCGGCTGAGCTCGGCCATCTTCTGGGGGCCGCCCGGCACTGGCAAGACCACGCTCGCGTTAGCGGTGGCGGGTACCACCAAACGCCATTTTGAACAGTTGTCGGCAGTGTCGGCAGGCGTCAAAGATGTGCGCGAGGTCATCGAGCGGGCGCGACAACGCCTCGGCGAACATGATCGCGGCACCATCTTGTTTCTCGACGAGATCCACCGGTTCTCAAAGGCTCAGCAAGACGCGCTGTTGCCCGCTGTCGAAGATGGCACGCTCACGCTGATCGGCGCCACCACGGAGAATCCGTTCTTCGAGGTCAATGCTCCGTTGCGCAGCCGCAGCACACTGTTTCGCCTTGAGCCGCTCGACCGCGAGGCAATCGTGTTGCTCATCGAGCGCGGCCTCGCCTCCGAAGCAGCCATGGCAGACCCTGCGGCAGTAGCGCTGTTGGCCGACCGTTCAGGTGGCGATGGCCGTCAGGTGCTCACCGCACTCGAGGTGGCCTGTGCGCTTGCTCATCCACATCCTGTGTCGCTTGAGCATGTCGAGTCGGCGCTTGGTACCAGTGCGCTGCGATACGGGCGAGACGATCATTACGACGTCATCAGTGCGTTCATCAAGAGCATTCGTGGCAGCGATCCTGATGCAGGTCTGTATTGGCTCGCGCGCATGCTCGAGGCTGGCGAAGATGCTCGTTTCATCGTGCGGCGCC
>JAPKZR010000215.1 GCA_026393695.1 Actinomycetota bacterium | reverse complement strand
TTCTGGATCAACATCAAGCCAGTAGCTGGCATCCCAATTGTGTTCAGCTTTATCGCGTGCATGACGGTGATTGCCGGGGGGACAGGGTTCGCGTACTACATAGCGCGTCGGGCCGAAGCGACGTCGTAACGATTGACGCCGCGAAGTGGCGGCGTAGGCGCCTTTGTGGGGCGTGTACGCCGCCACTTCGTCGTACGAGAGCGGACGAGACGCTGCTTGATTCTGCCGTAGTTGACATAACGATGATTATGGGCGTAGCGACGAGAACGGTTGAAACCGGCAGGTGTGGAGTTCGACGGTGTGCGGTGCGGTGCGGCGTGAGCGCCTGACTGCGCATCGAGTCCTGGCGTGTCGGCGGGTCCCGCGTCCCTGGCTGTGCGTTGGCGCTTGCGGCAAGTCGCTTCGACGGGTTGTCCGAGATGAATCGACATGGCGCGACATGGCGCGCAACGTTGATCGATCTCCCGCTGCCACCACAGCATCGGCTTAGTTTCGTCAACCTGACGAAACTAAGCTGATATCAGCGGTGCGCTTGATCAGCCGTTGTGGCCGACCATGTTGTCGACTGCCTTGAAATACTTGCGGGCGTACTCCAACAGTTGTCCCTCGGAGGGGTGGTTGATGGTCTCGACCGCAATCACCTTGCGAGCAAGTGCCGGCTCGTGCTTGATGAGATGTTTGTGGAACGCCAGCTTCGCGGTGCTTGGTCCGGCGATGAGCACATCGTGAGCGTCCTTCATCACGACGACGATCTGCCTGAAGTACTCGGGGTCCTCGGGGGTTCGCCCAGAGCCGATGGTGTTCACCTTGTGGTGCAGCTTGCGGTCTTCGGTGTCGTGGTGCACGTGCAGGACGTGTTGAGCATCGAACGAGAAGTCGATGATGGTCGCGTCTTGATGGTCAAGCCAGACGACCGTATGTCGAAGCGTCATGTTATGAACTCACTTTCAAACCCAGAAGTGCGGTGTGTGCCGCCTGCCAAGCAGGTTACGAAAGCATTTGCTGCGTCGATAGGGCCGAAAGTCACCGAGAAAGAGTGCGTAAAGGCCTTGCCGCGTCGAGCAGCCAAACAAGCATGTCGCGGAGTTCGGCCTTGGTCGGGTTGGCCGACGCCGCAAGATCGCGCTCGGTGTCATCAACGGCGTAGGCCAGCACGTGAGCGGCGTCACGCAGCTCGTCGATTTGGGTTCGTGCCACCACCAGTTCGTTATCCCCCAGGCGTAGCTCGGTCGAGCGGGTGCGTGATTCGTAGTCCTGCTGGCGGCAACTCTGACGGCAATACACCCGGGGCCTGCCGGTTGTTGCGGGTGCAGGAAGCGGCCGACGGCACCACAGGCACCGCTTCTCCCCTGCGGGCGATTCGCTGGTTCGTTTCGTCACCCTGACAAAACTACTGGATCAGCTGTGAATCAGCGATCGATGAGCTTGGATTGCGCGCTCCACGCCGCCTCGGCCTTATCGAGTCGCGCTGTTGCCGTGTCGCGAAGTTGCTCGGCGGCTGCAGCCACGAGCACGTTGAGCAGAGCCAGGGTTCCGACATGGCTGTCGAACGGGCCGACTCCCCCAGCGCTGAGCACCATCGAGGCGTTGGCGAGGCCAGCAAGTGGCGACAGCGCGCTATCGGTAAGCGCCAGCAGCCACGCGTGTTTGCGCTTGGCTTCGGTAGCGGCGTCGACCACCCAGCGGTCGTATCGGCGAAGATCGATGGCGATCACCATGTCGCCTTTGCGTACCTGCGACAACCGGCGGCTGATGGCCACCTCGTTGCCCTCAAGGAGTTCTACGTTGGGGCGAAGGGCCGACAGGTCGCCAACGAACTGTCGGCTGACGCCAGTGGATGCATCGCCGCTGAGGACCAGCACTGCCCGAGACAGATCGGCGAGATGTTCGCTTGCCTGGGTCACGCTGTGCTCGTCGATTGCGAGCAGCGTCTTTTGAACGTTGTCGATCTCGCGCTGCAGGTGCTTGCGCACCGTGACTCCCCCGCGGGCCTCGCGAATGCGCACTGCGGCTGGACGGAGTTGGTTCGATAGTTCGTGCTGAACCGCTGCCTGCAGCGCTGTGAAGCCGTCGTAGCCAATCTTGGCGGCGAGGCGCACCACCGTGGCAGCGCCCGACTGGGCAGCCTGAGCGAGCTCGGCCACGGTTCCAAACGCCACCAGTTCTGGGTTGCTGAGCACGACCTCGGCAACGCGTCGCTCGGCGGTGGTGAGCTGCGGACCCGATTCGGTGATGCGGTTCTCAACCTCCATGGAATGGCATCGTAGCTGCATCGCAACTATGCGCTCGAAAGCGCTCAAGAATCTCGAACCAAACATTCCAATATGTGTTAACCTTTGGAATATGTATTCCACAGTGAAACGCGACGACGAATCTCTGGTCCAAACCGCTCGGCAGACCGTCGAGTTGCCCGCTGATGTGCGTGATGCGGTGATTGCGTTTCGGGCCGCCTCAACACCTCAAGGTTGGCTGTTGCTGCACAATCTGGCGGTAGGCGACATCCCCGCTACTCCGTCTGAACCAACGGCGGCAACGACCAAGAGCGACGCCAGCGAGTTGCTGCTCGTCGCTGTCGCATCGCTGTTGGGTGAACCCGTTGGTTACGAGCCCGAACACGGCGGCGACATGGTGCAGAACCTCGTGCCCGTTCGGGCGTCTTCGGGTCGGCAAACCTCAACCTCGTCACGCATCGCGCTGATGTTTCACACTGAGGCCGCCTTTCACCCGCATCGGCCCAAGTACCTGCTGCTGCTATGTCTGCGAGGCGACACCAACGCCCTGACAACCGTGGCCTCAATCCACGATGCACTCCCCCATCTCAGCGCTCAGGTGATCGACACGTTGTTCCAGCCAAGGTTTCGGTGTGCCGTCGACGAGAGCTATTTGCACGGTCGTCGGAATTCGCTTGGTGCTCCAACGGCCGTACTGTT
>JAPKZR010000146.1 GCA_026393695.1 Actinomycetota bacterium | reverse complement strand
CTCGGGGTCGTCGCCGTTCACGTGGAAGATCGGCGCCTGCACGGTCTTGGCGACGTCGCTGCAATACAGCGAACTGCGCGCAAACTTGGGGCTGGTGGTAAACCCAATCTGGTTGTTGATGATGAGGTGGATCGTGCCACCGACGCGGTAGCCGTTGATGTCGCTCATTGCGAGGCACTCGGCCACCACACCTTGACCAGCGAACGCCGCGTCGCCATGAATCAAGATTGGCAGCGACAGATACGACCCTGGCGGCTCGATGCGGTCTTGGTTGGCGCGCACCATACCCAACACGATCGGGTCGACAGTCTCAAGGTGGCTGGGGTTCGCAGCGAGTTCGACTTTGATCTCAGAGCCACTGGGGCTCTGATACTTGCCCACTGCGCCAAGGTGATACTTCACGTCGCCAGAGCCCTGCACCGAGGTTGGATCGACATGGCCTTCGAACTCTTTGAAGATCTGGTCGTAGCTCTTGCCCATCAGGTTGGCGAGCACGTTGAGTCGACCGCGATGGGCCATGCCCACCACCGCCGAATCGAGTCCGGCGTCGACTGCGCCCGTCAGGATCGAGTCGAGAATTGGGATTGCCGACTCGGCGCCTTCGAGGCCGAAACGCTTGGCGCCCACGTACTTGGTAGCGAGGAACTTTTCGAAGGCCTCAGCAGCGTTGAGACGATCGAGGATGCGGCGCTTGCCTTCCTTCGAGACGGTGAACTGCACGCCTTCGACCTTGCTCTGAATCCAGCGCTGCTCTTCGGTGTCTTGGATGTGCATGTACTCGATGCCGATGGTGCGGCAATACGCATCGCGCAGCACGCCGAGCAGTTCGCCGAGCGGTTGCTTTTCGACGCCGCCGACGCCGCCGGTGAGGAACTCGCGCTCGAGGTCCCAGATGGTGAGCCCATAGGTAGCCGGGTCGAGTTCGATGGGCATCTTGGGTTGCTTCCAACGCAACGGATCGAGGTCGGCGATGAGGTGCCCGCGCACGCGATGCACTCGGATCAGCGTTGCCACTTGCATCTGCTTGTGCAGCATTGCGTCTTCGCTGTTGCTTGGGTTGATGTCGGTGCGCCACTTCACGGCCTCGTACGGCACGCTGAGATCGCTGAACACGCGCTCGTAGAAGCCGTGCTCGCCCATCAGCAGTTCGTGCACCCGCTTGAGGAACATGCCGCTTTCGGCGCCTTGAATGATGCGGTGGTCGTAGGTGCTCGTGATGGTCACGACCTTGCTCACACCGAGCGAGCCGAGAGTGCGCTCATCGCTGCCCTGGAACTCGGCCGGGTAATCGATGCTGCCAACGCCAACGATGACGCCCTGGCCCGGCATCAAGCGAGGCACGCTCTGCACGGTGCCGATGGTGCCCGGGTTCGTGAGCGTGATGGTGGCGCCTTGGAAATCGGCGACGGTGAGCTTGTTCGACTTGACCTTACGAATGATCTCTTCGTAGGCGGCGAGGAACTGTTCGAAGTTGAGCGTGCTTGCTTCGCGCAGCACTGGCACCACCAAGGTGCGGCCGCCATCGGACTTGGCGACATCGACAGCGAGACCCATCTGCACAGCGCCGTTACGAATGATGCGCGGCTTGCCATCGGCGTCGACCGCATAGCTGTTGTTCATCTGCGGTACGGCGTCGCCGATAGCGCGGGCGATGGCGTAACCGATGAGATGGGTGAAGCTGATCTTGCTCTGGCCAACGCGAGTGCGGTAGCCGTTGATCACCTTGCGGTTGACCTCGAGCAACTTGGCGGGCACGTTACGGAAGCTTGTTGCCGTGGGCACCGTGAGGCTGCGTTCCATGTTGGCCGCAATAGCTGCGCTGGCACCGCGAAGTGCTTCGCCGACATCGGCAGCGGCAGCCGCCGACACCACGGGTGCTGCGGGTGCTGCGGGAGCAAGCGTGGCCGGCGCTGCAGGCGAAGCCGGGGCACCAAAGCTTGTGGCTGCGTCGGGGGCTGCACCGGGCTTGTAATCAGAGAAGAACTCCTGCCATGCCTCGCCAACTGCGCTGGGATCGGCTCGGTATTGCTCGTACATTTCGTCGACCAGCCAAGAGTTTGCGCCGAACGATTGACCAGATTCTTGTTTCGATGACATCAGTTCGTGATCGTACCCGCCCACGCCGGACCGAACGGGTACAGACGCGCGCCGAGTTGGATGAACAACCGGTGAGACATCAGGCACTTTGATTTTAGTAAGCGACTACTTATATAATCGCCGCATGAAGATTCGCACGCTCCCCCGAATGTCCGTCTCCAATATGTTCGTCGCCGGAGTTGCCATTCTGGCGCTCAGTGCGTGCTCAAGCAGCGGCTCAACCGTGTCGTCGTCGGCACCAGCCTCCACTGACGCCGCAGCTACCACAACGGGCTCAAGCGACACCACGCCGGGCAGTTCAACCGGTGAGGCCACAACCACCACAGCCGCTGCGCCAGTAACCCTGCAGATCTTCTCGGGACCCGGCATCAAGTTCGACGCCGCCAACTACTCGGCCACCGCCGGCGTTCTACACGTGATCTACGAGAACCGTGACAGCCAGCGCCACACGCTCGCCTTCTTGGATGCCGATGGCAAGTCGGTCGCCAAGGATCTCGAGGTCGTGAAGAGCGGCTCCAAAGACGAAGCCGACATCACATTTGTGGCGGGCACCTACAAGGTGATCTGCACCGTGCCAGGTCACCAGGCGATGAAGGGCACGCTCACCGTCAAGTGACCGTTAGCCGGTGACCGCACGAACCTGCACCGGGATCGCGCTCATCACCGGGATTCCCGTAAACGGGTCGTAGCCGCTCTCGGTATCTACGAGCATTGAAGTCGTCGAGCCAACCACGGCTAGGTCTCCATCGACATCGGGCAGGCCGCCCCACGCGTGAGCCATCGAGACCGTTCCCTGCCGCACGTCGGGCGCACTTTTTACGATGGCTCGAATCGCACCACGCGGCGACGCCAACTCAACTGTGTCGCCACCAACAACCCCAAGCGCGACAAGGTCGTCGGGGTGCATGTGCGCAAAGTTCGTTCCCTCTTTGTCACGGAGCGCAGGCAGTTCGCGGCCGCTTGAGTTGAACACACTCTTGAGCCGCCTGCTGGTAAGCCGAAACGTGTGTCGACGCGGATCGAAGCCCGCAATCACTTCGGCGCTCGAACGCTCAGCAAACACCTCGGCGAGTTCGCGCTCGATGCCATCGGGTGCGAGTTCGAGTCGGGCTGCTGCCGCCGCGTCAGCGGCTTGCACCACAGTCGCCAACTCGGGATACATCCGGCCGCCGTGCTGTTGGCGTAGTTCGCCGAGCGGCACTTTCGATCGCACGTAGATGAGGTCGAGAATGTCGTCGGCGCTCACGGAAGCGCCAGGCACGATGTCGCCACCGGGCAGCGAAATGGTGACACCCAATCGAGCCGCGAGTTCGGTGTACAGCTGCCACTCTTGACGCATCTCGGGCGCAGGCTCGATTACCGCTGGGGTGTAGTTGGTATACGCCTCGCCGAACCACGGGTCGATCGAGGTGGGCAGATCGGGCCGCTCAAGGCTGAGCGTGCTGGCGATCACATAATGCGCCAACTGTGCGGTTGCCGAGACCTGAGCGTCGATCACCACATGCAGATCGAGCGAGCGAAGCGCCTCGACAGTTTTGCGTTGGTCGGGCCACGCCACCACCGGATTGCCTCCGATGGTGAGCAGTGCGCGCACTTGGCCATCGCCCTCAAGCAGCATCTCGTCGGCGAGGGTGCTGGTGGGCGCCTCGCCATGGTGGATGTAGAGGTCGCGCACCCGCTGCGGAGTGCCGCGGTGCAACACGTGCGGCATCGGCGGATTCACTTGAGCCCGAATCGGCGCTGATGCTGTGAGGACTCCCCCAGGGTTCAACAACGGCTCGCCAGCGCGCACGTATCGACCGCACAAGGAGTTGAGGCACAGGCTGAGGTGCTCGGTGAGCGTGCTGTGTGGCGCCATGTTTGGACCGGTGCCGGTGCTCACCGATCCGGTGGGTCCGGTGGCGAACAGTCGCGCCGCCTCACGCACCTGATCGGCAGGAACGCCCGCACGGTGCGCT
>JAPKZR010000236.1 GCA_026393695.1 Actinomycetota bacterium | reverse complement strand
GGTTCTTGGCATCTTCGTCAACAGCGACATCGATCTCGGCGCCTTTCCGATCGACCTCCCATTTTTGCCCACCACCTGCCCACGCTTTGCGCTGGCCTCCGACACCGTTCGTTATGTGGGCGAACCCATCGTGGCCATCGTTGCTGAGACACGCGAGCAGGCAACCGACGCGGTTCAAATGGTCATCGTTTCGTACGACGTGTTGCCCGGAGTCATCACGGTCGCACAAGCGCTCACCGACGAGGTGCTGCTGTTTCCTGGCCACGGTTCTAACGTTTGCATGAGCATTCCTGCAGCGGCGCCGGTCGACTTCAGCGAATGCGAAGTCGTAGTCACCGCAAACATCGTCAATCAACGCGTTGCCCCATCGCCGCTAGAGGGACGCGTCTCTGCAAGCCGCTGGGAAGACGATGGTCGCCTTACCCATTGGCACTC
The DNA here is from genome assembly GCA_026393695.1 of Actinomycetota bacterium. Taxonomy (GTDB): domain Bacteria; phylum Actinomycetota; class Acidimicrobiia; order Acidimicrobiales; family Ilumatobacteraceae; genus WLMZ01. The sequence continues at coordinate 9,288 of JAPKZR010000236.1, read as the reverse complement.
CGGCCAAGGTGCGCATCCTGTGCAAGAGCGCCTCTGCGAGTGGTACTCGCTCGACCCTGCAATGGTGCGGGTGATTACTCCCGATGTCGGTGGCGGATTTGGAGCGAAGGCGTCGGTGTATCCCGAAGAGACACTGGTGCCGTGGCTTGCCCGCGCAGTGGGTCGACCCGTGCGTTATACCGAGACGCGCAGCGAGAGCATGAACGGTCTGGGGCATGGTCGTGCGCAGACACAGAAACTCACCATCGGTGGGTCGCGTGATGGCCGTGTCACGGCATATCAACTCGATGTCGTGCAAGACGCTGGTGCGTTTCCGCGTATCGGAGCGATCCTGCCGTTCATGACCCGCATGATGCTCACGGGTGTGTACGACATCGCTGCCGCCGAGCTCAGCTCCACAGCGGTCGTGACCAACACAGTTCCGATCGTTGCGTACCGTGGCGCGGGTCGTCCCGAAGCTGCCGCTGCCATCGAACGGGCCATGGATCTGTTTGCCGCCGAGATTGGTATGGACCCGGTTGAGGTGCGTCGCCGCAATCTCATCGCCGCCGATCGGTTCCCGTTCACCACCGTTACCGGCACCACATATGACAGCGGTGATTACGAAGGTGGCCTCGACAAGCTGCTTGCCGCGGTCGATTATTCAGCGTTGCGCGCCGAGCAGCGGCAGCGGCGAGATCGTGGCGACATCGTGCAACTGGGCATCGGCGTGTCTGTGTACGTAGAGGTCACCGCTATGTCGGGTGGCGGCGAGCTCGGTCAGGTTGAGGTCACCCCAACGGCAACCGGCGACGGCGTTGCCGTGCGCGTGGTCACCGGCACAACGCCGTATGGCCAAGGCCACCGCACGACGTGGGCGATGCTCGTTGCCGACACGTTGGGCGTGCCGATGGACAGCATCACGGTGATCCATGGCGACACCGATCTGGTCGCGCGTGGGTCCGTCACTGGCGGGTCGCGCTCGGTGCAATTGGGCGGCACCAACGTTGCGAGAGCTGCAACGCTTGTTGCCGATCAGGCGCGCTCGGTTGCAGCGCGTTTGCTCGAAGCCGATGTTGCCGACGTCGTCATCACCGATGGTGTCTTTCACGTCGCTGGAGCGCCAGCCATCAGCCGCACCTGGACCGAGATCGTCGCGGCCGCGCACACGTCAAGCCTCACGCTGTTCGGCGAGGGCGACTTCGAACAGGCCGGTGGCAGCTTCCCGTCGGGCGCGCATCTTGCTGTGGTCGAACTCGATACCGAGACCGGCCGCGCAGTGCTGCGTCAACTCGTTGCGGTCGACGACGCTGGCAAAATCATCAACCCATTGCTGGCCGAAGGTCAGATTCACGGCGGTCTTGCTCAGGGCGTTGCGCAAGCGTTGTTCGAAGAGTTCGTCTACGACGCCGACGGCAACCCGCTCACCTCTAACTTCGCCGACTACGGCATCGTGTCGGCTGCCGAGCTGCCGAGCTTCCAAACCGTGCATGCCGAGACGCCGTCGCCACTGAACGACCTCGGTGCCAAGGGCATCGGCGAGAGCGGCACCATTGGTGCCACCCCCGCTGTGCAGAGCGCTGTTGTCGACGCCGTGGCCCACCTTGGTGTTCGCCACATCGATATGCCGTGCACCGCGCAGCGCGTGTGGACAGCCATGCAAGCAGCGGCCGCGAACTGATCAGACTTCGTGGTGGTCAGGCCGTGGTGGCCCGCACCGCCTCGACCACGATGGCTTTCACTTCAGCACCCGTGAGCTCGTCGTAGTCGAGCAACGCGTTGGTGAGATTGATCAACGCGTAGCGATGCTCAAGCACCAGGCACGCTGCCGCGTCGGCGGCGTCGAACAACATTTGGTCCACCTTCTGGCGTGACGCTTCGTCGGCCAGCACCTTGGCCACCAAGTTGGCGGCCGTTGGCATCGCGGCGGCTTCAAGGCTGATCAAGCTGTCGCCGGCACCGAGCTGGCCAACAAGTTGGGCAGCGATGGTGGTGGCCACCTGCAGGTCTGATGCGATGCCACTGCTGGCCTCACCGAATTCCTGGATCTCGGCGGCGCGTCCGGCGAGCGCGATTGCCATCAGGTTGAACGCTTCGGTAGGTGTGCGCAGGTGACGCTCGTTGGCTTCGGTGTGCGACACAAGACCGAGTGCACCACCGCGGCGCAGAATCGAGGCGATGCGAATGTCGCGACCCGCCACTGCAGCCGTAAGCGCGTGACCCGCTTCGTGAATCGCCACTCGCCGACGCTCGTCGGGGTGATAGCCAACTTCGTGCGACAGGCCCACATCGGTGATGAGCTGTGCCTCGATCACGTCTTCGACCGTCATTGCCCGCCGACCATGACGCAGCGCAATGATCAATGCCTCATCGAGAATTCGCTCGATGCGAACGGGGGTATAGCCAGCGGACAGGTCGGCGATCGCCTTGGCGGTGACGGCGGGCGTGTGCGACTTCTTGTTCAAGTAATACTCGGCGATCTCGACGCGATCTGAGTGCGGCGGGAGATCGAAGTGGATGACTCGGTCGAATCGACCTGGGCGCAGTAGCGCTGGGTCGAGGTCGGCGGCGCGGTTGGTGGCGGCGATGAGCAACACGTTTGCGGTCGTGGGCTTTGAACGAGGAATGGCAGTGCCTTCTGGCAGCAACGAGTTCACCCGGTCGATCCACTTGCTCTTCATTTTCTGCCATCCGGTGGGCAGGTCGAAGCTCTGCATCTGAACCAACAATTCGTTCACGATGCCGACGCTGCCTTCACGAGATGAGTTCGAGCTCATACCGCTGCGGGCTCCACCGATGGCGTCGAACTCTTCGATGAAGCCAATGGCTCCACCTTCGGCTCGAGCGGCTTTGCGCATGGCCTTGAAGAACGAACGAACCTTCTTGTTCGTCTGACCGAAGAACATCGACTGAAACTCGCTCGCCGACACGAACAAGAACGGAACGCCGGCCTCGGCCGCAAGTGCCTTGGCGAGGTAGGTCTTACCGGTGCCGGGCAGTCCTTCAAACAGCACACCACGGCGCGGCGAGCCGCCAAGTTCGTCGGCAAATGTCTGATGGTTCAAAAACAGGTTCAGGGTGTCGATGGCTTCGCGGCGTGTGGCCTCGGCGCCGACTACGTCGGCCAAGCGGATCTTCGAGTCCGACGCCCGCAGCATGGTGTGCGGAGACTTGCCGGCCCCGAGGTAGGGGATGAGGGTCATGGCGGCCATCAACACGAGCAGCACGACGAGCAACGACAATTCGGGGCTGCTGCGCACGATGCTCGGCAGACCTGGGCTCACTGGATTACCGGTGAGTTCGCGATACCAAATCCACGCCAGCGGGAGTCCGAAGACAACGACCAAGCGGGTGAGCCGTCGTTGGCGCTGATGCTCGCGTGCAGCGGTGGTGTCCACTTGGTGACCGTGAACCAGTCGGCCGTGCTGTAGGTCGGTGATGTCCATCGCGTATCCCTCTCGAAGTGAATGACTGCTGGCACATTACCAGACCTCCCACGCAGAGTGGTAGTGATTCACGGAGAGTGGTTTCGTCCGTACGGCTGGTCGCACCCCTTGACAAACGCTTCACGATGGCCGTTCTCGAAGGTGGTGACCGTGCGCGGTTGTTTGCCGAAATCAAGCAATGGGGCACGGCGGCGACACGCTCGGCGGGGGCCTTGCGCTGCGAGAAAAAGCAGGCAGCCCGCTCCTGGCATCCAGCGACGGCCGGGGGGACGGTGTGCGCTGGTGAGGGTAAGCCAAGAGCGGGCTGTACTACGAGATTCACCGTACGGGTCGGCCGTTACGCGTCGGTGTGTGCCGTGTGAACGGTGTGTAAACAGGATCTGGCACATTTGCGGCTCCGCTTGGAACCGAGGCGCGTTGTGGGTCAAACTCGGGGAATGGACCTGAGCTATTCCTCCGCCGACGAGACATTCCGCACCGAGATCCGAGGGTGGCTCGAGACGAATCTGCCTGCGGGCTGGTTCGACAAGGGCTTCGAGATGACCGCCGAGCAGCGCAAGGAGTTCAACGCTACGTGGCCGTCAACGTTGTTCGAAGGTGGCTGGATCTGCGCCACTTGGCCTATTGACTACGGCGGCAAGGGCCTCACCACGATGCAGGGCGTTGTGCTCAGCGAAGAATTTGCTCGGGCAAAAGCGCCACTTCGCGCAGATTTTTTTGGCGACACCTTGGTGGGCCCAACGATTCTGCAGTGGGGTACCGAGGAGCAAAAGAAGCACTTCCTCCCCAAGATCCTCAATGGCACGATGTCATGGTGCCAAGGCTTCTCTGAGCCCAACTCGGGCTCCGACCTTGCCAGCCTGAAGACCTCGGCCGTGCTCGACGGCGACGAGTGGATCATCAACGGCCAAAAGGTGTGGACCACGCAGGGCCATCACGCCGACTACTGCTTCTTGCTCACCCGCACCGACCCCGATGCACCCAAGCACAAGGGCATCTCGTATCTGCTCGTGCCCATGGATCAGCCCGGTGTCGAAGTTCGTGGCATCACCCAGCCAGACGGCACCGCTGAGTTCTGCGAAGTGTTCTTCGACAACGCCCATTGCCCCAAGGACAATGTTGTTGGCGGCGTGAACAATGGTTGGAAGGTTGCCAACTCAACCCTGGCGTTCGAGCGCGGCATGAGCGCAACCACTGGCTACCGCCGCTTCGAAGAAGAGCACCGGTTGATGACCGAGATGGCCAAGAGCAACGGGCTCATCGACGATCCCAACATTCGCCAGCGCCTCGTCAAGTTCTATACGAAGATTCAGATCCTGCGCGTGAACGGTCTGCGCTCGCTCAGCGCCACGCTCAACAACAGCCGCGATGCTGGCGTTGCTGCACTCGGTGCATCGAACAAAATGTATTGGTCCGAGATGCACCAAGAAGCAATGCTGCTTGCGCTCGACATCACCGGTGCCGGCGCAATGCTGGTCGACGCTGGCCCAACGGTCGGTACGTGGCCAGGCGCCGCACGCGATAAGCGCCGTCCCGGATACCCCGTGAGCCCAATGATGAGCTCGTTCTTCTTCAGCCGCAGCGAGACCATCTGGGGTGGCACCAGCCAGATCCAGCGCAACATCGTTGGCGAGCGAGTGTTGGGTCTGCCCAAAGAGCCCAGCTGAGCTGAGCTCGTTTCATACCGCACCGGTGCGTAGCGCTTGCGCTCGGTCACACAGAAGGGTTGGTACTGATGTTGTACGAAACCACGATGTCGACTCCGGTCGGTGTGTTCACGCTTGTCGCCTCCGAAGTTGGGCTGCGCGCTGTGCTCTGGCAGACAGAGAAGCCAAACCGCGTGCGTCTCGATAATCGTGATGGTGGCGAGATCGATCCCAACGGCGTGCTCGACGCGGCGCGTCAACAACTCAGCGAGTACTTCGCGGGCACCCGAACCGAGTTCGACCTCGCGCTCGATCCGCAGGGCACCGAGTTTCAGCAGGCCGCATGGATGGCGTTGCGCTCCATCGCCTTTGCCGAGACCGTGAGTTACGGAGAACAGGCGCGGCGTATGGGCGACTCGCGCAAGGCCCGCGCAGTGGGCGCGGCGAATGGGCGCAACCCATTGTCGATTGTGGTGCCGTGTCACCGAGTGGTGGGCGCCGACGGTTCTCTCACCGGATTCGCGGCAGGCATCGATGCGAAATCGTGGCTACTCAATCACGAACGTTCGGTTGCCGCCGCGCAACGCACGGCGGTTCGCAGCAACTAGACGCGGTTGCGAGCGCGTGCGACCTGGTCGCGACGCAGCTTTGCCTCGGCCTGCTCTTGGGCCTTGCGCTCTTTGCGCTGTGCCTTCAGACGCAGACGCTCTTCGTCGTCGGCCTTTGGTGGCAACAGCGGAGCCAATGGCTTGAGCTCTACCGGAGCGAGCTTCACGGTTTCATCGGTCTTCAGCAAGCCAACGATCATCGCTGACACTGGGGCTTCGCCAACCACGGTTGCAGCGAGCATGACGCGCACGATGCCGAGGCCGTGACGCTCGATGAGGCCGGGGATAACCGCCTGCAGTTCTTCTTCGGTGGGCATGTCGGCGGCGTCGCCGAGCTGCTCGAGACAATCGGCCAAGCACGCATCGGAGAGCACCACGCCGAGGCGCTGCAAATCGCCGTTGAGGCGACCCTTGTGCGCTGCAATGCGCACGGCTTCGACGAGATCGGCGTCTTCGTCGCGCAGGTCGCAGATGCGCTTGACCGCAGTGGTGTGGTCTTCGGGGAGGCCGGCGAGTAGGGCTGCCAACTCGTCGTCGGTTACCGCGATGAGTGCGCGATCGAGCAGGGAGAGGGCGGCGATGTGGGCCTTGGTGCTATTCACGGGTCATACCTTACGACCGCCGAGGGGGACGAACCACTATCTCGGGGGCTGGGGCCATTGGCCCGACAGGAATCACCGACGATGAAGAGCGCCCTCGGAGAGATTCGAACTCCCGCACATGGTTCCGGAAACCAATGCTCTATCCCCTGAGCTACGAGGGCTGGATAAACGCCTGCCCACGTTAGCGGTCGAGGCGCGAGTTTGTCGAAGGGCCGCGGCGGTTGGTTTCGACCGCGCGTTTTGAATGCACTACGCGTTCACGTGGCTGAACGGGCAGAATGTCAGTCCATGGCTGATCCGATTGTCACCGTCTCTGAACTGTTGGCTCCGGCCTTTGCTGCTGTTGGTGGCCCCGGCGTAGATCCTGTGGTGCGACCCAGCGACCGCGCCGACGCACAGGCCAACGGCGCGTTGGCCATCGCCAAGCAGCTTGGCCAAAATCCACGTCAGGTTGCCGAAGCCGTGCTGGCCATCGCCCGAGACCTACTGGTCGGCGTGTGCAGCGACATCGAGATTGCCGGCCCCGGCTTTTTGAACCTCACGTTTACCAACGAGTTCTTGGCAGCTCAGCTTGCAACAGCGGCCAACGACAGCCACCTCGGTGTGCGCTCCACGCCTCTGGCCGAGCACATCGTTGTCGACTACTCGCATCCCAACGTGGCCAAAGAGATGCACGTTGGGCATCTACGCACCACGGTCATCGGCGACGCCATCGTGCGCATGCTCACCTTTGTTGGGCACCGGGTCACCAAAGAGAATCACATCGGCGATTGGGGCACTCCGTTTGGCATGTTGATCGAGCACATGCTCGACCTCGGCGAAACCGAGGCAGCCAGCGAACTGTCGGTGGGCGACCTCGCGGGTTTCTACAAGGCGGCCCGCGTCAAGTTCGAAGCCGGCGAGACCTTCGGCGATCGCGCTCGGCAGCGCGTGGTGTTGTTGCAAGGCGGCGACGCCGAGACGCTTCGTCTGTGGGGCGTGCTCGTGGCCGAGAGCACTCGTTACTTCAACACGGTGTACGCAACGCTTGGCGTGTTGCTCACCGACGCCGATCTGGCACCCGAGAGCATGTACAACCCGATGCTGCCCGATGTCGTCACAAGACTTCGCGACGTGGGTCTGCTGCGCGAGAGCGATGGCGCTCAGGTGGTGTTCCCAGCCGGATACCTGAACCGCGAAGGCGAGCCGCTACCGCTCATCGTGCAGAACTCGGTGGGTGGATACAACTACGCAACCACCGACCTTGCGTGTGTCATCGATCGTGTCGAGCGACTCAAGGTCGATCGCATGGTCTACGTGGTTGGTGCGCCTCAGGCCCAGCATTTAGCGATGGTTTTTGCTGTGTCCGAGATGGCTGGCTGGCTGGCCCCCGGCGTCGCGGTGCACGTGGCGTTCGGGAACGTGCTCGGCGCCGATCGCAAGATGCTCAAGAGCCGCAGCGGCGAGTCGCTGAAGCTCAACGAACTACTCAACGAGGCTCTCGAGCGCGCCGAGGCCGCAGTGGTCGACAAGAACCCCGAACTGCCAGCGGCCGAGCGCACGGCTGTTGCGCATGCAATCGGTATCGGCGCAGTGAAGTACGCCGACCTGTCAACCGATCGCATTAAGGACTACGTGTTCGAGTGGGACCGCATGTTGTCGTTCGATGGCAACACAGCGCCGTACTTGCAATACGCGCACGCGCGTATTTGCAGCATCTTTCGCCGCGCCGAAGTTGATCGTGCGTCGGTGCGCAACTCGGTGCCGGTGCTGGCTACTCCGCAAGAGCGCGCCCTTGCGTTGCGACTGCTTGCCTTCGACACTGCTGTTTGGGACACCATCGATCGCTATAGCCCGCATCGCTTGTGCACCTACCTGTTCGATCTGGCCCAAGACTTCACTGGCTTTTACGAGCACTGCCCCGTGCTCAAGGCTGCCGACGAAGCCACCAAGCAGAGCCGCTTGGCGTTGTGCGATGTCACGGCGCGGGTGATGGAAAAGGGCCTCGACCTTCTCGGTATCTCAGCACCAGAGCGGATGTAGATATGACCACCGCAGTTCCCATGTCATTGCTGTCTGACACCGCCACCGTTGGTGCCGATGGCTCGCTGTTCATCGGTGGTTGCTCGGTGCCCGAGCTTGCCGCTACCTACGGCACGCCGTTGTTTGTGTACGACGAAGACCACCTGCGCGCCCGCTGCCGCGAGGCTGTGCAGGCGTTTGGCCGACGCAACGTGGTGTACGCCAGCAAGGCGTTTCTCTGCAAGGCGATGGCCTTGCTTGCGTATGAAGAAGGTCTGCTGCTCGACGTATCTACCGGCGGCGAATTGCACATTGTGTTGGCCGCTGGCGTTCCAGCGTCGGCATGCGTGATGCACGGCAACAACAAGAGCGTTCAAGAGTTGCGCCACGCGATCACTGCCGGCGTGCATCACATCGTGGTCGACAGCTTCGATGAGATGGATCGACTCGACGCATTGCATGGCGAAGGGTTGCCTTGCCCCGATGTGCTGTTGCGCATTACACCGGGCGTGCACGCGCACACCCACGAGTTCATCGCTACGGGTCAAGACGACAGCAAGTTCGGTTTCAACCTTGGCAACGGCGATGCCGCGCGTGCGGTTGATCGCGCCACCAGCTCGGCCTCGATGCGTCTCGTCGGGTTGCACTGCCACATCGGCTCAAACGTGTTTGAGGCATCAAGCTTCGCCAAGGCCGCCGAGGTGATGGCCAAGTTCGCCGACCCATTCGGTCTGCCCGAGTTGGTGCTCGGCGGTGGCCTCGGCGTTGCGTACACAAGCGGCGAGGAAGCACCCACCATTGCGCATTGGGGCAACGTGCTGCTCGACGCATGCGCGGCGCTCAATGTGCGCGCCCGCGTGAGTATCGAGCCCGGCCGGTCGATCGTGGCCTCGGCGGCACTCACGGTGTACACGGTGGGCACGGTGAAGACCAGCCCTGGCATCCGCACCTACATCGCGGTCGACGGCGGCATGAGCGACAACCCCCGACCTGTGTTGTACGGCAG
>JAPKZR010000318.1 GCA_026393695.1 Actinomycetota bacterium | reverse complement strand
TACGGCAAGCGCACCGTGGTGCACGAGTACACAGAGACCATTAAGCCCGGCGATTGGCTGTGTCTCATCGGGCCCAACGGTGCCGGAAAATCGTCGATCCTTCGAGCGGTAGCTGGGCTCGCGGCCCACACCGGTGAGATCAATGTCGATGGTTCACCGCTTCGGCTTCGCGCCCCGCGCCGTCGTGCCGAACTGGTGGCGTATGTGCCGCAGTCGCCGGTGTTGCCCGACGAGATGCTTGCCTTCGAATACGTCTTGTTGGGGCGCAATCCGTATGTGAGCTACTTCGGTGGCGAATCGGCGCACGATCGTGCGATGGTGCACAACGTATTGCGCCGACTCGACCTCGATCAGTTCGCAGACCGCGAACTTGGCTCGCTCAGTGGTGGAGAGCAACAACGTTTGGTCATCGCTCGAGCGTTGGCCCAAGAGGCGCCGATTTTGTTGCTCGACGAACCCACCAGCGCTCTCGACATCGGGCATCAGCAGCAGGCACTCGAGCTTGTCGATCGTCTGCGCCGCGAGAACGGCCTGACGGTGATTTCCGCAATGCACGACCTCACGCTCGCTGGCTTGTATGCCGATCGATTAGCGCTGCTGCACGAAGGCCACCTCGTCATTACCGGCACTGCCGCACAGGTGCTTCGTGCCGAAACGCTTGCCGAGTTTTACGGCGTGAGCGTGACCGTGCATCACGAACCCGATGGCACCGTTGTCGTGGTGCCACGCCGAGTCAGTTGACTGCGACAGCTACTGTGATCTCTCGTGGATCTACGCGAGCTTGATCGTGATGTTGCCGGATGCGCGAACTCGCATCAGCGCTTATTGGAATCGCTTGATTCGCTGACCGACGAGCAAGCACGTCAGCCGTCAAACTTGCCCGACTGGTCGGCGGGACATGTGCTCACCCACATTGCCCGTAACGCCGACAGCCATGTGCGAATGTTGCAGGGCGCCGAACGCGGCGAAGTGGCTCGGCAATACGTCGATGGCGCCCGCGGCCGCAACGCCGACATCGAAGCTGGCGCAGGGCGGTCGGCTCCTGAGCTCGTTGCCGACGTGCGGTCGAGCATTTACCAACTTGAAGCCACGTGGGTCACCACAACCGCTCAAGGCTGGCAAGGACGAGGCGCTTCGTTGGTTGGCGACGTGGCAATGCTCGACATTGTGTTTCGTCGTTGGCGCGAGGTTGAAATTCATCGTGCCGATCTCGGCCTTGGCTACGGCATCGCCGATTGGCCCGCCGAATACGTGCGCATCGATCTCACGCGGATGACCTCGCAGTGGGCGAGCCGCAAACCAATGGGTCTCACCAACCTGCCCGCTGCGGCCTTGGCGCTACCGCCAGCGCAGCGGCTTGCGTGGTTGTGGGGCCGACTCGATGTCGTTGGACTAGAGCCAGCGGGTATCTCGTAGTGCACACTCTTTGCAACCAATCGAAGGAACCATGCGAACCAACCTGATTTCGCGCGCAGCCTGTGCGCTGGCAATTGCATTCATCGGAGTCGGCGCCATTGGCGCTGGCCGCGCTCTGGCGCATGCGTCGCTCGAGGCCAGCATTCCGGCAGCGTCGTCGGTGCTCGAAACGGCCCCACCGCTTGTGGTGCTCAACTTCGACGAAGACATCGAAGTTCCGCTGAGCTCCATTCAGTTGTTCGACCAGACCGGCAAGATCGTTCCGCTTGGTTCACCTACAGCGGGTGGCGACACCACCATCGTGCAGTCAACCGTGCCAACCATTGGCAATGGTTTGTATGCGGTTGTGTGGCGGGTCACCTCAAGCGATGGCCATGTCGTCGACGGCGCGTTCAGCTTTCAAGTTGGCACGGCCACAGGCGGCGATTCGGCGAAGCTGCTCGACACGGTGCTGCACGGTTCACATGCCGCTCCGGTTGTCGGCCGAACCAGTGGCGTTGCGCGTTTTGGTGCGTTCTTCGGAGCGGCGATTCTGCTCGGCGGTTTGTTCATGGTGATGATGGCCGGCGGCGAGGCAGTGCATGGTTGGGCTACTCGTCGTCTGCTCTGGCTCGGATGGGGCGTGCTCGCGATTGGCTCACTGGCCAATTTTGGTTTGCTTGGCGCGATCTCCAAAGCAGGATCGCTTGGCGACATGTTCGACACCTCGCTCTGGGGCGATGTGGCTGGCACGCGCACCGGCGGTCTATTGGTCGCCCGATTCGTTTTGGTTGCGTTGTTCATCCCAGTCGTGATGTTCGTCAACCGCAAGCAGGTCGCCTGGTGGCCAATTGCCGTGCCGTTGCTGGGCTTGCTCACGGTCTTCACATTTAGCGCTGCCGGTCACCCCAGCGTTGCCGATCAAGCAGCGTTGTGGATTGGCGTCGACGCCGTGCATATGGCCTTCGTTGTGCTGTGGCTCGGCAGCTTGGTGATGATGGCTGTCGGCGGTGGTGCGTGGACCCGCGACGCCCAGTTCGCTGGCGCAGTCAAAGGCTTCTCGCGCGTTGCCACCATCGGCATCCCGCTCATCATCGTCACTGGCATCGCTCAGACATGGCGGCTTGGTGCCAGCCTGTCGACCCTTACCGACACCACGTGGGGCCGCCTGCTGCTCGCCAAGGTTGCGATCGCAGTGCTCATGGTCACCATCGGTGCAGCCTCGCGCTGGTTGCTGTCGCACGAGGGTCCTGGAGCCCTGCGCCGGTTAGTGCTTACCGAGGCCATCTGCGGCATCGCAGTGCTCGGTCTGGCTGCTGGTCTCGTCACCCAGCCCCCAACTGTTGCCGCACCCGCCAAGGTGTTCACCGCCTCGCTCACCGAGAGCGGCTTGATCGCCGAGGTGTCGCTTGCTCCAGGTCGTGTTGGACTCAATGACGTGCATCTCGTGGTCACCCCCTCGGGCGGCAGCTTGGTGCCGGTGGTCAGCATCAAGGCCACGATGAGCCTTCCTGCACAGCAAATTGTCGACACCGAGGTCAGCCTCACCACAGAAGGCACGAACCACTACAGCGGCAAGGTCACGCTGCCGTTTGCTGGTGACTGGGTGCTCAAGATCACCGTCGAGCCGGTGGCCGGACAATCGGTAGTGCTCAGCAGCGGAGTCGTTATCCCGTAGCGAGCTCGGCTGCGTCGCGCTCGGTTTCGTGAGTGCTGGCCAGTGTCTGCTTCAGTCCGAAAAGCACTGCGGCCGCGGAACCCAGATTGGCCGTGTCGAGCCACGTCTCGAAATCAGAGCTATAGCGCGCTCCGGGTGCCGCCGCATGCGGGTCGGGCAGTGGAGGCGGCGGCGTGCTCGTAGCGATACGCCCGTCGCGAGTCATCTCGTCAAATGTGAGGCACACCACTGTGGCTGCGGCCACGGTGGTCTGCCAGTCGAGGGCGTAGAGCGTGTCGTGCTCTACGGCCTGCGCGCTTTTCGGGGCGATGCCGTGCTGCACGAGCAACTTGCGCAGGCCCGCGAGCGCAAAGCCAGCGCCCACGGTAGCGACCGCGCCGCCGGGCAACTGCGCCGCAGCGACGCTGATGAGCGCGAACCCAATGTTCCAGAGCTGTCGCGCCTCGGCGGTACGCGCAATATTGTGTTGGCGAGCCAGGACATCGATGAGCCCAAGAATTGCGGCGAGGTCTTCTACGGCGTGACGGCCGCTGTCGCCACTGGTTGCGATGGTGGCGCTGAGGCCCGCCGCGATCTCAGTTCGCCGCTGTGAGAGCCGAGCAAACGCTTCGCCATCGTGGACGATCGAGGCAAGCAGGCAAGCGCCTTCGCCGTTGACGAAGTGCCAGTCGTCGTGGTGGGTTGCAGTGAACTGCAACAGCCACGGTGCAATAAGACCGACGGCGAACGCGCTGTTGTCGCGAATTGGTTGGCCATAGAAACCCGACTGGGCCGCATTGGAGCTCAACAAGTAGCGAGCGAGAGCGGGAACAACAGCGCCAGCTTGCTGAGTCGTGATGTTCGCGGGATGAGTTCCTTCGAGAATGAGTTGCTCGGCGAGGGCGTGGTTGTGCGCCGAATCGAGCACCACCGCTGGGTCATCGGCAATCAGCAGCATGAAAGCGGCAGGGGCGCCAGGCGTGTCAAGCATTGTGTGCATCAACAGATCGCCCGTGCCAGGACCGGCGCGTTGCACGTCGGCCCATCCGCCAACGCGATAGCGACGAATGAGATCGACGCTGAGCGACGCCAGATCTCCAGCAGACAACTGCAGATGTTGTACCAGCATCGCCGCCGCATAGGGATGCATGGTGTTGAGCGCCGTTGCGGTTCCGCTGGCCATGATGGTGCCTAGATGGGTGAATACCGCATCGATACTTGCGAGGCGTGACCGCTCGTCGTCGCTCAGCCTGCCTTCCACGGTGAGCGTAGAAAGCAAGGTGATGCGATCATCGCCCAACTGATCGCACAGGTGCGTCCATGCATCGTCGGTCATGTTAGTAACAAGCGCAGCGACCAACTCGGGGCGTTGCGCAATCTCGGCGAGGTTGGTTTCGAGCCACTTGATCTCGGCGTTCTTCTTGAGCGATTTCAGATGTGTCTGCGAGAGCGCCCAGCCCAACGCCTGGGCATCTTCAATGGTCATCGAGTGTGGGCGCGGGCTGAGCGGATCGGTGACAACCGCCCAGCCCTGTGTGAGCTGAAGTGTTGCCAAGCGGCTGACGGCGATTTCGTTGCGCTTCAGGCGTGTTGGCACATAAGCGGTTGTGGCCTGGCAGGACAGCAGTTCGCGCAGGGGTGGTAGGCAGCGATCGGCAATGGCGACATGTGCGCGGCGGACAAGTTGCAGCGTGGCATTGGCCTCAGGATCGGAGATGCGTAGGTCACTGAGCTCAAGCAACGCACGGTCCATCGCGCTGCGGAGGTTGAGCAGTCGGTCGTTGTCGTAGCCCAAAAAGCCGGTCATGCGTTGATCGCTCGAAGTTCGAGTCGGCGTGCAGTGACACGTGAGGCATCTGCTGCTTGCAGCAACAACGTGCGGGCGGTCATCAACTCGTCAATGCACCGCTGCGCCGTTGGGCCAATCCACGTGTCGGTGCCAGCCCGCCGATACAACACGGTGGCATCAAGGTGCTCAATGCGATGCGCGAGATGGCGCAGGTTGAGCGCACGTTGCTGAAGTTCGGCGGCAGAGGGAGTTGTTGCGGTCATGTGATTTCCTTGCAGGGTTGAGTGCTCGAGCACTCGTGGCGCGGAAATCGTTGACAGCTCGGTGTTAGGTGCGGTCTGTTCTAGAGCGCTTGTTCGCCGAGGTGTCGCACCACAACGTGATGGGGGAGTTGAGTGGCCTGCTCCAGGAACCCGTCGCCGACGACAACGCAGTTGTGGCTTGCGTAGAAATCGAGCGCCACGTCGCGGGCTCGGGCCCAGAGCAGATCGAAGCCAGCCTCAGCGAAACGCGCTGCGCCAGCTTCGATGAGCATGCCGCCGAGTCCGGAGCTTTGTACGTGTTTGGCGGTGGCCATACCGCGCAACTGAACACTGCGGCGTTCGGGCATTTGCTCATAGTTGAGGGGCACCCACGACGATGTGGCGACGAGTTTGTCGTTGTCGTCGAAGACCCCGAGGTGAACCACGCCGGGCAAGTTGTCCTCGGGAAACGAGACGTTCTTGTTGTCCATGTGGTCGCGCAGCACCGCTTGGCGAAGCGCGTATGTATCGGTTGTGGTGATTTCGGCGAGGCGCATGGGTGGTCTGCTATCGGGGGGTGAACGCGGTGCTTCAGTACTGAATATGAACGGCCGCGCCGCCTGCTCGAGATGAGGCATACATGGCTTCGACAACCCGATGCGCGTCGACGGCGGTGTCGAATGTGGGCCACGACGGCAGGCCAGCTGCGGCGGCACGAATGAACTCGCCATCGGGGTTGAGGCTGCCGTCGGTGAGCGGTGCCGCAGCGACCGCAAGCGCTTCGCCGTGTAGTGAGTGTTCGGCGCCGTTGGTGTCGGTCCAGTGCACGGGGCCGAACCAGTCGTCGCCCTCGATGACGATGAAGCGGCGTTCGCAGAAGATCTCGACGCGTCGCTGGCTAGGGCGGGCAAGGTTGTCGTGCCACACGGTGGCAAGCGTGCCGGTGGCACCGTTGTCGAAAGCGATGGTGGCGGTGACCGCATCTTCGATGCCATCGATGCCGTGGAAGTTCGCTTCGTTGGCGCTGACCCGGCTGATGTCGCCAACCAGATACCGCAACATATCGACATCGTGGATGCTGTGTTCGAGCAACGTGCCCGAACCAGCGAGGGCCTTGTCGCCGCGCCATGTACTGGCGTAGTGGCCTTGCGTTGGAATGAATTGATCGTCGCGGAACACCACCGCCATCACCCGGCCAGCGGTGGCATCGTTGATGAGTTGGCGCGCCCACAAATATGCGGGGGAGCGGCGCAGAACAAGACCAACTTGGTTGGTGACTCCGACGGCGTTGACGATGGTGGCCATCGCCTCGGCCGACTCAAGTGAGATTGCGAGCGGCTTCTCGCAAAAGATGTGCAGCCCGCGCTCGACGGCCATGGCAACAAGCCGCGGGTGCTCGCTGGTCCATGTGCACACATAGACAGCGTCGCAACTGTCGAGCACCTCGGCCTCGGTGGCGCAAACGGTATGGCCCGATGCGGCGGCGAACGCAGCAGCGCGTTCGGTATCGGGGTCGTACACGCCCGCACGCACGACATCGCAAGCGGTTTCGGCGCCGCTTTGGCGAAGACTCTTGCTGTGATAGGTGGCGATGAGCCCAGCGCCGAGGAATCCGACTCGCATAACTGGCGACCTTAGCCGGGGTGCAGCAATATGGGTCCATGCGAATTCTTCTCACCAACGACGACGGCATCGACTCCGTTGGCCTGCACGTACTGGCCCGAGCAATGCGCAAGCACGGTGAGGTGGTAGTGGCGGCCCCCGACCGCGAGTTCTCGGGCGCCGGCGCAGCGTTGGGTGCGCTGCACCTCATTCAGCCCGAAGTGCATCGCTGCACAATCGACGGCATCGATGAGGCTTGGTCGGTCACCGGGCCGCCAGCGTTGTGCGTGATGTTTTCGCGCCTGGGCGCGTTCGGGGCGCCGTTCGATCTCGTTGTCGCAGGCATCAACCCAGGAGCCAACGTGGGCCGCTCGGTGTACCACTCGGGCACAATTGGTGCAGCGCTCACGGCGCGCAACGGCGGCATCTCAGGCGTTGCGGTGAGTCAGGCTGTCACCGGTTTTGGTGTCGAAGGTCAGGGCTGGGACGAAATGCTCATTGGGCAGAAATGGCACTCGGCCGCGGCAGTTGCCGATGCATTCGTCGAAGGCCTCGTGGCCCACATGCCGTCGGAGCCGGTAGTCGTGAACATCAACGTGCCCAATGTCGAGGTCGACATGATCAAGGGCTGGCGCCATGGGCGTATTGGTATGGAGCCGCCACGCAAGATGTCGGGGGCAACGCTCGAGCCCATCGCTGGGCACGACGGCTCGTTCAACGTGCGCATGACTTGGGGCGATGCTGTACCACTGCCACCCGATAGCGATGGTGGCATTGTCGAAGCCGACGAAGTGTCGATCTCATACCTCACCCGACTCGAAGATGGTCGCCGAGACGATCTCGTAAGCGCCGAGCAAACAATGCAGCGCTTGTTGCAAGCCTGACCCTGATTAGCTCAGCAACTCGTAGTCGTTGAGGTTCACGGTTCGGGTCTGCTCCCAAAACTCGAGCAACGTAAATGGCCAGTTCTGAGCGACACGTCCGGAGTCGTTCTTGTACCAGCTGTGCACATCGGCAACGCCCCACGACATGCGCTGGTTGCCGTCGTCGATGCGAGCGTTGTAGGCGTCGTGAACGGCCTGCTTGCAGTCGAGTGCTCGAGCGTCGTGAGTGAGCAGTTCACGAATGGCTTCGAGTACGTAGTTCACCTCGCACTCGGAGAAGTAAATGATGCTGCCGTTGATCACGATGTTGGTGTTCGGTCCGTAGAGCAGAAACAGGTTTGGAAACTTGGGCACCGTGACGCC